>DAOTUR010000250.1:0-3683 GCA_034436915.1 Anaerolineae bacterium | reverse complement strand
GAAGCTCGATTTCTGATCGCCAAGAGTTCTTAATGGGCTAAAGCGTCTTTGTAGGGGCGCGATATATCGCGCCCCTACGACAATCCCACCTTAAATTTATGACTTGCACCACTGGTTATACTATAGATCTATCGTAAATGATCTCGACGTCACATGTGTGCGACGGGGAATAATTCTTTATGGTTTATGCAGACAAATCGATCATTCATCGTCGCTACATCCTGCTGGAAAAGCTTGGAGCCGGGGCAATGGGCGCGGTCTTCCGCACGCATGATGTTTTGACGGACAACGTGGTTGCGCTCAAGCGCGTTATCCTGAGTGAAGAACGATCCACGCCCATCAACCCGGACGATTCTAGCTTCGATTTACGGCTGGCGCTGGCGCGTGAGTTCCGCACATTGGCCTCGCTGCGTCACCCGCATGTGATTCATGTGCTGGATTACGGCTTCGATCTGACGCAGCAGCCGTACTACACGATGGACTTCATGGACAAAGCGCATACTCTGCTGGATGAAGGCCAGGATCAGACGCTTGAGTTTCAAATTGCGCTCCTGGTGCAGATGCTGCAAGCCCTCGCCTACTTGCATCGGCGCGGCATCATCCATCGTGATCTCAAGCCCGCCAATGTGCTGGTGAGCAGCGGCGTGGTGAAAGTCCTGGATTTTGGGCTGTCGGCCTCGGTGCAGGATGTGGCCGATCACGCGGACGGGAATATTGTGGGGACGCTGGCCTACATGCCGCCGGAGTTGTTTCACGGCGAGCCGCCGAGCGCTGCGGGCGATTTATACGCGGTGGGTGTGATGGCGTATGAACTGCTGGCCGGACGACACCCGTTTATGGCAGCAGATGGCACATTACAACTGTCGCATGTGTTGTTCAATCAGCCGGATCTCTCGCTCCTCAATAATCTCAGCGCCAATGGAACCGTGTCTTACGATGATGGCAAAACAGATCTCAGCATTGCCACTGTGATAGGTCGTCTCCTCAGCAAGAAGCCGACAGAGCGTTATCAACATGCCGCGCAGGTGATCCATGATCTGTCGCATGTGCTGCATCAGCAGCAGCCCGTTGAAAATGAGGCCATCCGCGAGAGCTTTTTGAAGGCCGCCAAATTCGTCGGGCGCGATCATGAATTTGGCGTCCTGGAGCAGGCGCTGCACCAGACGCGCAGCGGCGAGGGGGCCGCATGGCTGGTGGGCGGCGAGAGCGGCGTGGGCAAATCGCGCTTGCTGGAAGAACTGCGGATTCATGCTTTGGTCAGCGGGACGCTGGTGCTGCGCGGTCAGGCAGAGGCCAGCGGCGCTGTGCCGTATCAACTCTGGCGAACGCCGCTGCGCCGCCTGCTGCTGGCAACCGATATCAGCGATGTCGATGCCGGGATTTTGAAAGACCTCGTCCCCGATATGGATCAGCTCGTCGGGCGGGTGATTCCGGCCAGTGTGCCGCTGGAAGGTATGGCCTATCAGCAGCGCTTGTTCGGCACGATTGTGAGTCTGTTTCAGCGCCAGACCACACCGATCCTGCTGCTGCTGGAAGATATTCAATGGAGCCTGGAGAGCCTGGATATCGTGCAGCTTCTGACGGGCATCGTGCAGGAGCAGCGGCTGCTGATCGTTGCCAGCTATTCACTGGATGAGCATCCCGATCTGCCCTCGCGTCTGCCGAATATGCAAACCATGAAATTGAAGCGCCTGTCTGCCAGCGGGATTGCCGAACTCAGCGCGTCGATGCTGGGGGAGCGCGGCCAGATGTCCGATGTGGTGAAATACCTTGAGATCGAGACGGAGGGCAACATTCTGTTTCTGGTGGAGGTGGTCGGTTCGCTGGTGCAGGAGGCCGGAAGCGTTGAAGATATTGGCCGTATGACGCTGCCACAAAACCTGATGTCAGGTGGCATTCAGCGCATCATTTCACAGCGCCTCAACCGTGTGCCGCCCGCCAGCCAGCGCCTGCTGCAATTTGCGGCGCTGTTTGGGCGTGAATTGGATCTTGATGTGCTGGCTCTGCTCAAAGATGACCAGAACATGGAAGAATGGCTCACGATTTGCGCCAACACCAACGTGATCGAGATTCACGATGAGGTGTGGAATTTTTCACATCGCCGCGTGCAGCAAATCACGCTTGCGAGTATTCTGCCGTCGGAACTGCCGCTGTTCCAGCGCCGCGCCGCCGAAGCGCTTGAGCAGGTGTATGCCCATGTCCCGGAACGAGCGGCGGCCATCGCCGAATGCTGGCAGGCAGCGGGCGATCTCGAAAAGGATATGCTTTACACCAGCCATGCCGGAGATTTTGCCCTTCAAATCAGCGCCTTTGATGATGCTGTCGCCCATTTTGAGCGGGCGCTCGGCTTGCTTGACCGTCTGCTGGAAGTGTTTTCGATGGAGACGGAGGAATCCCGCGCCTCCCTGCTGCTCAAATTGGGTGAAACGCGCATGTATCTGTCCGATTATCCCAGAGCACAGACGCATCTCGAAGACGCCCTGGCGCTGTATCGGGCAGCGGACGATTCGCAGGGCATCGCTCGCACGCTGGCAGAGCTGGCGGATCTGCTGATCTTGCGCGGCGATCATGGGCGGGCGGCGCAGGTATGCGATGAGGCGCTCGAACGCTATCGCGGCCTGAACGACTCTGTCGGGGTGTCGCGCATCCTGGATCGCCTGGGGATGACACATTTTCATCAGGGACGCTATGCCGAGGCCGCGCAGTTGAGCACGCAGAGTTTGGAGTTGAGCCGTTCGATGCAGGATACCAAAGGCATCGGGCGGGCCGTGACGACACTGGGCATTACGGCCTTTGCCCAGGGGCATTATGCGGAGGCGATGGAATATTTTAAGGAGACGCTTGTGCTGGGGCGTCTCAGCGGCGAACGCCGCAAGGCAGCGATGGCGCTGATGAACATGGGCAGCGCGGCAGGGCAGCAGGGCGATTTTGAGGCAGCGGGACAATCTTTTGAAGAGGCGCTCAACATCTTCCGTGCGATTGGCGAACGGCGCGGCGTGGCGATGACGCTGGACAACCTGGGGGTGGTGGCTGATTATCTGAAAAACTATCCCCTGGCGCACAGCTATTTTGAGCAGAGCCTGGAGATGGCGCGGGAGATTGGCAATGGACGCGGCATTGCCTCGACGCTGGTGAATCTAGGCAATGTGACCCGCGCCCAACAACAGTTTGAGGCGGCAGCCGCCTATTATCGTCAGGCATTGGAGCAGGCGCACGCGATTGATGCCATCTCTACCGCCCTGGAAAGTCTGGTGGGATTGGCCGCCGCGCATGGCAATCGCCCGCAGGCGCTGCAATGGTTGGGGCTGGTGCTGGCACATCCCGCCGCCTATGACGCCACGCGCCAACTGGTCGAAACCACGCTGGCCGAGATCCGTCAGCAGTTCTCGCAGGATGTGACCGGGTGGCTCGACCAGGGCAAAACCCTCGACTACGAAACTGTCGTCAGGGAGATTCTGGCGGCGGGTTGATTGGCAGCACACCCCTCCCTGGCCAACCCCACTCCGTAGGGAGGGAGAAAAGCCCCTCCTTGCGGAGAGGGGTTGGGGTGGGGTGTTGTGCTCCGTAATGATTCACCTATCCATGAGAATCGTGGGTTTGTAGGGGCACGATGGATCGTGCCCTGGTGATTTGTAGGGGATTTGGCGTGGGCGCGATGCATCGCGCCCCTACAAGGGCCGTTG
>DAOTUR010000249.1:0-2244 GCA_034436915.1 Anaerolineae bacterium | reverse complement strand
AGCGCGTGATTCAAGTCCTCAGCCGCCGCCGCAAGAACAACCCGGCCCTCATTGGCGAGCCAGGTGTTGGTAAGACGGCGATTGTTGAAGGTCTGGCACAGCGCATCATTGACGGCGACACGCCGCGCCCGCTGCTGAACAAGCGCGTGCTGCAACTCGACGTGGGGTCGCTGGTGGCGGGCACGATGTATCGCGGCCAGTTTGAAGAACGCCTTAAGCGCGTGATTGAAGAACTGAAAGCCTCTGATACGATCCTGTTCATCGACGAAGTGCATATGCTCGTGGGTGCAGGCAGCGCAGGCAGCAGCGTGGACGCGGCGAATATCCTCAAGCCCGCCCTCGCACGCGGTGAACTGCAATGCATCGGTGCAACCACGCTTGATGAGTATCGTAAGCACATCGAGAGCGATGCCGCCCTCGAACGGCGCTTCCAGCCCATCATCGTCAATGAGCCGACGATTGAAGAGACGATTGAAATTCTGCAAGGTATCAAACGCGCCTACCAGGATCATCACAATGTCGAAATCACCGACGAAGCGATTGAAAGCGCGGCCAACCTGTCGGCGCGTTATATCCCGGATCGCTTCCTGCCGGACAAAGCGATTGACCTCATCGACGAAGCGTCAGCGCGTTTGCGGATGTACAAGAGTCCGGAAGCCGCTCAGGTGCGCCGCGTCATAGAAGAAATCGAACACGTCCAGGGCGAGATCAGCCGCGCCGAGGATGACAATCTCGAAGACGATACGATAGTGGATTATCGCAGCCGCCTCGAGACGCTTGAAGCAACGCTGGCGGATTACAAATCCACCTGGAACGAAGAAACCCAGCAACCGCGCCTGGGAGCCGAGGATATTGCCGAAGTCGTGGGTATGTGGACGGGCATCCCGGTCACACGCATCGCGGGCAAAGAAGGCCAGAAACTGATGGACATGGAAAATGCGCTGCATAAGCGCATCATCGGCCAGAACGATGCCATCGTCGCCATCAGCAAAGCGGTACGCCGCGCTCGTGCGGGCCTCAAAGACCCGCGCCGTCCGATTGGCTCCTTCATGTTCTTAGGGCCGACGGGTGTAGGCAAGAGCGAACTGACCAAGGCGCTGGCTGAATTTATGTTTGGCAGTGAAGAAGCCCTCATCCAACTCGATATGAGTGAATTCATGGAACGCCATTCGGTGGCCCGTCTCGTGGGTGCGCCGCCTGGATACGTGGGGTATGAAGACGCGGGCCAGCTCACAGAGGCCGTGCGCCGTCGTCCCTACAGCATCGTCGTGTTCGATGAAATTGAAAAAGCCCATCCCGAAGCCTTCAACATGCTGTTGCAGATGATGGAAGAAGGCACGCTCACCGATGCTCGCGGACGCCGCGTTGACTTCCGCAACACCGTCATCATCATGACGAGCAATGTGGGCGCGGATGTCATCAAGCGTGGCGCACGTCTCGGCTTTGAGATCAAGGATGAGACCGAACGCATGGAGCAGGAGCGTTACGGCGATATGGTGAAGAATGTGACGGATCAGGTTCGCAAGATGTTCCGTCCCGAATTCCTCAACCGTGTCGATGCGACGATTGTGTTCCGTTCGCTCAGCCGCGATGAGATCAAGCAGATCGTTGACCTGGAACTTGAAAAGGTCAAGAATCGCCTGATTGAACATGCGATTACGCTGGAAATGACCGACGAATCGCGTGATTGGCTGGCGGTCAAAGGCTATGACATTGAGTTTGGCGCTCGTCCGCTGCGCCGCCTGATCCAGAACTCGGTAGAAGATGCTCTCTCCGACGGTATTCTCTCCGGCAAGTTCAAGATTGGCGATACGGTGCGCGTGACTGCCGCCGAAGGTGCAGAAGATCTGACGCTTGAGCCTGTGTCGTATGTCGATGATGAACCGGAATCAGCCGAAACTACCGCCTAAATTCAGGTTTTAAGCCATACAGCAAAAACGGGGCCATTCCATGCGGAGCGGCCCCGTTTTTGATTCTGGGCGATGCCAACACCGACGGCTATGCCTATTGGATCGCCCCTGACAACATCATCTTCAATTTGCTATAGGTGTGCCTTAGAAGCCGTTTGATAATGCCATTCGTCACAAACAAAATGTATTTTGGCGTAGGGACAGGGCCTGCCCTGTCCGTTCATCGCGTGAAAATGGACAGGGCCTGCCCTGTCCGTTCATCGCGTGAAAATGGACAGGGCAGGCCCTGTCCCTACACGAATCATGCATAACATTTTGCATTATCAAACGGTCT
>DAOTUR010000248.1:0-2674 GCA_034436915.1 Anaerolineae bacterium | reverse complement strand
AGAACCCAGGCAGCATTACGGCGCACATCAGCATCGGGATGGGTGCGAATTTGCGAGAGATAATCTTCGAGTGTGAGTTCAGGCATGATCGATCCATTCATCTTGTAGGGGCGCGATATATCGCGCCCTCTGCTTTTTTGCGGCGGGCGGCATATATCGCGCCCTCTGCTTTTTTGCGGCGGGCGGCATATATGCCGCCCCTACACGTCTCACTTTTAGACCCTTCTTGATTCATAATATCTCATTGATTGCGTGTGACAGGGTATCTCATGCAAAATCCGCGCTGTCCAGCCAGAGTGTCACCGGGCCATCATTTTCGATGTGGACCTGCATCATCGCGCCAAACACGCCCGTCGTCACATGCGCGATGCCCTCGGCCCGCAGCCGTGCGACAAAATAATCGACCAGCGGCGCGGCATAATCGGGTTTGGCGGCCTGGATGTAATCGGGGCGGCGTCCACTGCGGGCGTTGGCATACAGCGTGAACTGTGACACCACCAGAATGCCTGCGCCCACGTCGAGGGCCGAGCGATTCATCTTGCCCGCCTCATCATCGAAGACGCGCAGATGCACCGTCTTGGCGGCCAATGTCTCAATGCTGGCTTTTGTATCCTCATGGGTGATGCCGATGAGCGCCACAAAGCCCTGTTCAACCGCGCCGACGATCTCGTTATCGACGCTGACATGCCCGTGTGTGACGCGCTGAAGGAGAAGACGCATATTCAGGCTCTAAATCAGCGGGGGCTGCTGTGGCACATCGGTCATAATCCGCCCACCCATTGACTCAAATGGCGGCTGCTGGGGGGGCATATCCACTTTGCAGCCCTCAAGGAGCTGTTGAATGGTGAGGATTTGCAATTTGGGATAGGTTTTGTTCCAGGTGGGTGAGTAATACGTGCCGGCTGTGATGGCCTCCTGCGCCATATCGCGGGTTGGCTCTTCCAGTGTGATGAAGATGCCAAGTGCGGCCTTCTCACGTTCGACAGCCCCGCGTAAATTGCGAAGATCAGCACTGCCGACCTTGCCGCTTTTGACCTGGACAAGCACCGCCTGGGTGGTGCGGCGCGATTTTTGCACTTCCAGAAATGTCAGGAAACCATCGACACCCTTATCGGCCTTCTTCTTGTAGGAGTCCTCTGTGCCGCGTTCGGTGCGGGCGGCCACCAGTGACAGCGCCCAGAACTCGAATTGATAGCGCCCGTCATTGTTCTTGTCCGTTGCCAGCGCCCGTGCATCATCCACCGATTTGGGCTGGCCGATGACCTTATAATCCACGCCGCTGTGCAGATTAAAATTATCGCCCAGGCGGAATGACAGCATGTTGATGCCCAAATAGGCGATATCAATGCCGATCCAGCGGCGGCCCAACTTCTGTGCCGCAACCATCGCTGTGCCGCAGCCTGCGAAGGGATCAAACACCATATCGCCCGGATTGCTGCTCATGCGAATAATGCGCTCTAACAAAGCCAATGGTTTCTGCGTGGGATAGCCTGTGCGCTCTTTGGCTTGTGCGCCGATGGGGGCGATGTCGGTCCAGAGATTGGTCAGTTTAACACCTGGCATCTGATCAAGATAATTTTTGAGACGAATACGGCCACTCTTGGCGGCAGGAAAATGCAGGCGGCCTTCCGCATCATACTGCTGCATTTTTTCTAAAGACACTGCCCAACCGTTTTTGTGTGGTTGGTAGCCTTTGTATTCGTAAGTCAGGTTGGGACGTTTGCTAGGATTGCGTAGATCACTCAGCGTATAACGACGCCCATTCTCGTCTACATAACGATAATGCTGCTTGATATAATCGTCCTCGTATGAGGTATATTGCTCATTGAATGTGTACTGTGATGTTTTGGTGTAAAAAAAGATGCTGTCGCTGACAATGGCGACCTTGCGTTTGGCATTACTGTGGGCACTTGTGCGCTTCCAGATGAACTCAGTCCTGAAGTTTTCCTTACCAAACACAGCATCCAATAAGAGTTTTAAGTAAGAGGCCGCATTGACATCACAATGCAGATAGAAAGACCCTGTGGGCTTAAGAATACGGTGCATTTCTATCAGGCGCGGGGCCATCATGACGAGATAGGCCATCATCTCCCCTGACCCATGAATAATGTACAGCGCCTCAATGACTTTGCTCAGGCGAACGTTAGAAGCATTTAACAGGAGGTTTTCATACGTCTCTTGCGTTTGCCGCGTCCAGAACCATGTATCGGTAAAAGCGACAATCTGTGATTCGCTCTCATGGCCTTCGCGGTCACGCATCGAGACATTGTAGTTGCGCTGGCTGTTGAAGGGGGGATCAAGATAGATGAGATCAACGCTCTCGTCTGCCAGATACTTCTGCATCACGGGCAAATTGTCGCCGTAATAAAGGCGCAAGTCGTTGTCAGTCATCGGGTGAATCCTTCACATTTTTCGTACCCCTTATTATAGCACAGGTGTTTGTCCTCACAATCGATTTGTTGTGGACGGTGTACACGATAATGCGATAACGATTCGCGTGCCCTATGTTAGGATCATAATGGGTCACAGTGTTTTTGTAGGGGCACGATGCATCGTGCCCCATATACACCAACTTAAGGATTGTGAGCCATGTCAATAACCGTCCCATCCGCCCATCCGCCTCATGACATGGCAAAATCGCTTGCGCCAGGGACTGAAAGTCCCTGTCTCCCAT
>DAOTUR010000247.1:0-2952 GCA_034436915.1 Anaerolineae bacterium | reverse complement strand
GGTGACAACGACTCATTTGAGGCGGGTCGGGGAGGGCAAAAATGGGAGAAAATGGCCGCCGTCTCAGGGTGTTCACTCTTTCTGAGAAAGATGAGAAGCTTAACCTGACGGGTATGGGGGCACGATGCATCGTGCCCCTACGGAAAATGCTCTCCAAAACATGCGTTTAATACGGTAAATCCATTACGTTCCGCATTATCAAACGGCTTCTTAGGCACATGCAGGCATTGCATGCATGTCCTCTGGCGTTATCCTATTCAGGGGAATGCTACATCAGGAGGCGGTTCCGTGAATACTCCGCCCTTTATCATTCGTCCGGTGGAAGCCAGCGATGTGTCGTGGCTGGCGCGGGACTGCTGGCCGCATCTGACGACGATGCAGGTCAAGGCGTATATGCGCCGTATCGCCCTGTTTCAGCCGCGTATGCAGGCGCTGATTGTGGTGACGACGATGCAGGCCCTGGGGTATGGGCAGGTGTATCAGCGGCGCAACCATGTGGCGGAAATTAGCGATTTGATCGTGAATGTGCATCATCGTTCGCAGGGCGTTGGCACAGCCTTGATTACGGCGTTGGCTGAGACTGCCGCCACATGGCCGATCCATTGGATGGAGATTGGCGTGGCCGCCCGCAACACCCGCGCTCACGATCTGTATCAGCGCCTGGGCTTTACATGGACGTATGATCGCGCCTATGACCTGGGCGATGGGCTTGAGACGGTGCATTATCTGCGGCGGCGGGCGCATCCTGAGGGATGAATCGAACTATCGATTCTCATCACAAGAGGGACTCCGATTGACGCCCCGCCCGTCCTTGCTCATAATAGAGACACTGCGAGCTGTATTGCGGGTTTCGACCCTGAGAGAGTGTGCTATGCCTATTGATCCTGAATTTTTGAAGCTGCTGCGCTGCCCCGAAGCCGTCCAGATGAAAGACAAGGGGACTGATCCGGGCCAATTGGAACTCGTTGGCGACAGCTGGCTCGTGTCAGCGGACTCCGGCAACAAGTATCCCATTCGCAACGGCATTCCGGTCATGCTGATCGAAGAGGGCCGCAAATGGCGCGATACCCCCGTCGATCAACTGCCCACTGTGCCGCCTACTGCTGAATCATAAGATCACCACAGGGCGCGATCTATCGCGCCCCATAGACAGCAACTTAAGGATATGTGGCCTCTGATCAGCACGCGGCATCCGCTCTCACCAGAGGCTAAAGCCGTCTGCCTATGGATTACAAAGCCCCGTAAACGGGGCTCATGGCGCGGGCGCGGGCGGGTTTGTAGCCCCATTCATGGGGCTTTGTCACTGTAGGCGGCGGGCTTTAGCCTCCGACAACGCGGCGAGCAATGTCCGATTGTCTTAAGTTGGTACGCATGGGGCGCGATAGATCGCGCTCCTACAAAACGTCGTCTCACCCCTCTCTTTTGGAGAGGGGCCGGGGGTGAGGTTAAAGCCCCGCGCCTTTCTCAAACTCCTGCACCACGCGCCGCGCAATCACCATGCGTAAAATTTCGCTCGTGCCTTCGCCAATCGTCATCAGGCGCTGATCGCGGTAGATGCGTTCAATCGGATATTCGCGGCTGTAGCCATAGCTGCCATGCACCTGGAGCGCCTCGCGTGCCACCATCTCCGCCACTTCACTCGCCTTGAGCTTTGCCATCGCCGCCATGCGCGTAAAATCCTGGCCCTGATCTTTTTGCCACGCCGCCTTGTACACCATCAGGCGCGAGGCTTCGATCTCCATAGCGGCATTGGCGATTTTTTCCTGGATCATCTGCTTATTGGCAATCGGCTCATTGAAGGCGTAGCGCTGCGAGGCGTACTTGACCATCTCCTCAAATGCGCCCTGCGCCAGCCCCAACGACAGCGCCCCGATGCTGATACGTCCGCTGTCGAGGGTTTGCATCGCCATATAAAAGCCTTTGCCTTCTTCACCGAGCAGGTTGCTGGCAGGCACGCGCACCTGCTCAAAACTGAGCATATGCGTCGGGGAGGCTTTCAGGCCCATCTTTTTCTCCGGTGGATGAATCGTCAGGCCGGGGCGATCTGTCTCCACCAGCAGCATACTGAACGCCTTTGAGCCGGAGTCGCGCTGTGTACGGACGAGGACGGTCAGCACAGGCGCAAATTTGACGTTGGTGATCCACGCCTTTGAGCCGTTGATAACCCATTCATCGCCATCGCGCTCGGCCATTGTCTGTGCGCCATTCAGCAGATCTGATCCGGCCTGCGGCTCCGTGAGCGCCAGTCCGCCCAGATGCTCGCCTGTCGTCAGCATCGGCAGCCATTTTTGTTTTTGCTCATCCGTGCCCCAGCGCTGGATCGGGCCGCAGCCCAGGCCGTTGTGCGCCGAGATCGAGAGGCCCGTTGAGCCGCACACGCGCCCAATCTCCTCAACCGCAATCGCCGCTTCCAGGGTGCTCATGGCCGCGCCGCCGAATTCTTCCTGCACTTGCATGCCAGTCAGGCCGAGGGCAGGCATTTTGCGAATGGCGTTCCAGGGTAATTCGCCCGTTTCATCGGCATGGGCGGCGTGCGGCTTGATCTCTTTTTCGCAAAAATCGCGCACGGCCCGCTGAAACATAGTCAATTCATCGCCGCGTTCAAACTCCATAAAATGTTCGCCTGGGGACACCGGGTTTTAACCCGGTGGGGAAAGGCGTACTTCCTTTCTAATAGCTGTAGCCGTCCGAGTGGTGAAGCATCTTGAGGTACTTGGGATGCACATCAAATCCCTTTAGAGCAAATGAGGGCCGCTTGCGGATCGCCACGCGCCCGACATGCGTGCCCGCGTGTTTGCCTCTTGGCACAATCGCTTGAACCAAATCGCCTGTTTTGAAGCCGTAGGCGGTGCTGCTGATTTTGGCCGCCGTGCGTGGGAAGCCGTATTGATCCGGGCGAGTCATCTGGCGGCTTTGGCGGCCCGTCGCTTTAATCAACAGGGATCGGTGGGT
>DAOTUR010000246.1:0-11401 GCA_034436915.1 Anaerolineae bacterium | reverse complement strand
ATCGTGGCCGAAGCCGCGACCTGTCAGTATGGGGCGTTAGGATCACTGCTGCGGCGCGAAGGGTTGACCTACACGCAACTGTCGAATTGGCGGACGGCGCAGGCCGAAGGCACGTTGACGGATAAGCCGCGTGGCCCGAAAGCCAACCCGGATCGGGCCATGGTCCGACGCTTAGGACGCGTTTAAAAACAAGTCCGCAGACTTCTAGAATGGGTCGTCTCATCTCCATTCTGCGACTTTATTTTTAAACGCGTCCTAAATGTCATTTTCCAGCACAAATATGATACCCCATCCCCCACATGAACGCATTGAGGAGATACATGGAAGGGTCTAAACCTCCCTCTGGACACGACTCGCCTTTTTGCATACTCTGCTCTCTCTTATCCCGACGGACTGCGAAGTGCTCTTATGCCCTATGATCAGAAGATTGCAGCACGGCTGAATCTGCAACCAGCACAGGTAAAGGCGGCGATTGACCTGCTCGATGCGGGCAACACCGTGCCCTTTATCGCCCGCTATCGCAAAGAGATGACGGGTGGCCTGGATGAGGATTTTCTGCGCCGCGTCAGCGAGGCCGTGACACAGCTTCGCAGCGTCGATGAGCGGCGCAATACGATCATCGCCTCCATCGAGGAACAGGGCAAGATGACGCCTGAACTGCGCCAGCAGTTGGCAGCGGCGGATACTCTGACGACACTGGAAGACCTCTATCTGCCCTACAAGCCCAAGCGCCGCACTCGCGCCAGCATTGCGCGAGACAAAGGCTTGCAGCCGCTGGCTGATCTGATTGTGCAGCAGGCCCGCGTCAGCAAAACGCTCGATCAACTGGCGCAGCCATTTCTCAATGCCGAGGTGCTCAGCACCGATGATGCCTTTGCAGGCGCACGCGATATTGTGGCCGAAGCCATCAGCGACCATGCCGATGTACGCCGCATGGTGCGCGACAAAGCCCAGCGTATTGGTATTCTGCGCGGCCACAAGATCGATGATACCAAAGATGAGAAGGCTGTTTTTCAGCTTTATTATGACTTTGAACAGCGTCTTGACCGTCTCAAGCCCTATCAGGTTCTGGCGATCAATCGCGGAGAGAGCGAAAAGGTGCTGCGTGTGTCGCTGGAGGTCGCAGATCGAGATTGGCGCATGGGCGTTGAATCCGTCTTTCGCTCTGACCCGCGCTCCCTGCTGGCCGACCAGATGACACTGGCGATTGATGACGCCGCCAAACGCCTGCTGCTGCCCGCCATTGAGCGCGATGTGCGCCGTGTGCTGACCGAACAGGCCGAGGCCCATGCGATCAGCGTGTTCGCGGCGAATCTCCGCGCCCTGCTCAGTCAACCGCCCATCAACGGTCAAACCGTACTCGGCCTTGATCCCGCTTTCCGCTCCGGCTGCAAACTCGCCATCATCGACCCGACAGGCAAGGTGTTGACGACAGGCGTGATCTATCCGCATGAGCCACAGCGCCAGCGTGATGCCGCGCTCAAAACATTGGCCGCGCTGGTGGAGCGTTATCACGTCAGCCTGATTGCGATTGGCAACGGCACAGCCTCCCGTGAAACCGAGCAGTTGGCCGCTGATCTCACCCGTGAGCGCGAGGGCCTGCATTACGTCATCGTCAATGAGGCCGGGGCCAGCGTCTACAGTGCCAGCCCCCTCGCCCGCGCCGAGATGCCTGACCTGGATGTGACCATACGCGGCGCGGTGTCGATTGCACGGCGTGTGCAAGACCCGCTGGCGGAGTTGGTCAAGATTGATCCGCAGTCGATTGGCGTGGGCATGTATCAGCACGATGTCAATCAGAAGCAGCTCTCGGAGTCGCTGGCGGGCGTAGTGGAAACCGTCGTCAACCGCGTCGGCGTCGATCTTAACACCGCGTCCAGTGCGCTGCTTACGTATGTGGCGGGCATTGGGGCCAAACTGTCAGATCGCATCATCGCCTACCGTGATGAAAACGGCCCGTTTGGTGATCGCAAGACGCTCAAAAAGGTCGCGGGCTTGGGGCCAAAAGCGTTTGAGCAGTGTGCGGGATTTTTGCGTGTGCGCGGCGGAGCCAATCCGCTCGATGCCACCGCCATCCATCCTGAGAGCTATCCCATCGCGGAGGCTGTCCTCAAACGCGCCGGACTGCGAGCCAATACCCCTGTGTCGCAGCGCGACGAGGCGCTGACAAAACTCCAACCTGTCCTCAACGATCTGGCCGCAGAATTGCAGACGGGTCTGCCCACGCTGACGGATATTTTTGAGCAGTTGGCCCGCCCTGGCCGCGATCCCCGCGATGATATGCCCAAACCTCTGCTCCGCAGCGATGTACTGTCGGTGGAGGATTTGCAGCGCGGAATGCGCCTGACTGGAACGGTGCGAAACGTGGTCGATTTTGGCGCTTTTATCGATATTGGCGTCAAGAATGACGGCCTGCTGCATCGCAGTCAGATTCCACGCGGCACAACGCTTAACGTCGGCGATATTATCGAGGTTGAGATTACAACGATTGAGGCAGAACGCGGGCGGATTGGCCTGGGCTGGGTGGGGGCGTAGGTGTATACGATCACATGGTAAACCGTTGTGATCCGTAAATCGTGTTGATGTAGGGGCGATTCATGGGTCGCCCGCCCCTACAAAAATCCACATGATGGGGCGCTAACGCAGCGCCTTGCGAATCTTGGAGTTGGTATCACTCAGTTCTTTTTCCAGCGCATTGAGATTGCGCGTGAGCAGCGTGATCTCTTCTTGCAGATGCGCCAGATTGGTCTTGAGGCTGCTGCTGTTCCGCAGATCAATCAGATCCGCATCCGCCGCCAGCGCTTCAATCTCTTTGAGCGTCTTGATCAGATCAAGAATCTCTTTATTGGTCGTCTTCATTTCTTTCACAGATTGTTCAGCAGCGCGTTCCAGAGTGCGAATTTGTGTCATGTGCGGCCTGTCCTATCGATCATGAATATAGACCCATAGAATACATCATTTTTGGGCGTCAGGCTGTCTTTTATGGGCAGAAAATTCTCTACTATCGCATCAGCAGCTCAAAGCTCACTTAGGGCCCGTAAAAATATAAGTGACTGTCGAACGAGAATATCGACATTGATTGTAGAGATGAAAATACCTTGTTTCTACAGCTATCGGACAATTATATTTTTACAGACCCTTACGCCTGATGAACAGATCACTCTGACACCTGTTACTCAAAACGCAGCGTGCAAGTCTATCGAGCCTAATTTGTAATTATTCAGCTATCCATGCAACAAAGGCCGTTGTAGGGGCACGATGTATCGTGCCCTGGTGATTTGTAGGGGATTTGGCTTGGGCAGGATGCATCCTGCCCCTACGAACCTAAAATTCGCATGAAGAGGTGAATGATTACCCTAATTTCGGCGGTGTGGTCGACGCGGGCTGATGAGGGTATTCTAAATGCCGTGAGAGACCTCTTTCACTTGCAGCATGTTCTGCTGCTGGCGATGCTGATCGCCCCATTCACCGAGCAAATTTAAAATCGGCGTGAGCTGGCGACCCTGTTCTGTAAGCGAATACTCCACTTTGGGCGGAACCTGGGCATACACCAGACGCTGAACGATGCCATCGCGCTCCAGTTCACGCAGTTGCAGCGTGAGCATCTGCTGCGTCACATCTGGGATCAGGCGGCGCAGTTCGTTAAAGCGCTTTGTGCCTTCTGTGAGATAAAACAGAATGATGAGTTTCCACTTGCCTCCTACAACACCAACAGCATATGTGACCGGACAATCCATAGGGGCGCAATTTTGCTGAGTCCCCATCGTTCACCTCGTTGATAGTATGATTTTTAGGACTATATCACATTTTTATGCGTACTTGTGATTGGCATTCATAGTTCATATTATGACTATAGTGCATTTTAGATACAGTTGTGAAGGAAGAAATCGGATGAGTACAGCATTGAATGTTCTGGTCTATGGGGCCACAGGATCACAGGCGCGGCCATTTGTGTATAAACTGCTTGAGCACGGGCATAAAGCCTATGCCCTGACCCGCCACCCTGACAAAGCGGCTGATTTACAAGCGGCGGGCGCACGGGTCATCATCGGCACGCTGGAAGATGCCGAGAGTTTACGGGCGGCCAGTGAAAACATGGATGTTGTGGGCCTGATGATTCCGGCCTTCTTAGAAAAACCCTGGGAGGCTGTGCAGTATGCCCGCAGCGCTATCGATGCGGCCAGGGCAGCAGGGGTTAAGCGCATTATCTGGAACACCAGCGGCCCAATGCCCACAGAGCGCAGCGGCAACCCCATGAATGATGGACGCCTCGATATTCTGGAGTCTTTACAGGCCAGTGGCGTGGCGCATGTTGTCTTTGAGCCAATGGTCTATATTGAGAATCTTCTCGGCCCCTGGACAGCCCAGGCCGTTGTCGAGCGCAATCAGGTCGCGTATCCCATTCCGGCCACAAAGAAGGTGGGTTGGATGCTCTCAGCGGATCTGGCGGCATTGATGGCTGCCGCTATTGACCATCCTGAGCTGAATGGGCAGCACTTCAAGGTCAGCGGCATTGACGTAGTGACGGGGCCTGAATTGGCGCAGATTTTTTCACAGGTTTTGCAGCGTGATCTCACCTATTATCAGATGTCGCCGGAGGAGATGGGCGCGGTCATTGATGGGATGTTTGGGCCGGGGGGCGGGTCAGGGTGTGGCAGAAGCCTATCGCAAGGAACAGAACGATCCCAATCCGCCGCCAAGCTATCATGATATGAGTGTGGTGCTGGACAAGCTGCCTGTGCCGATGACGTCCATCAGAGATTGGTTGGCCCGCCATGCCAGCGCGTTTGCTGCTGTGACTGAGGTAAAAAACTAAGCGTTTGTCCAATGCGCGACGAAACAAAAGTGTGGCAGATGAGATGATCTGCCACAGATTATTGGTATCGAAGTCGCCTGTGCAAGGGTTATAATTGGCGGCGCGGCCACCAAACAGGATATTGGTTATGGATCAATCTGCGACGACGCTCGTCATTGGACATCGCAACCCGGATATGGACGCGATTGCTGCGGCGGTGGGGTATGCCTGGTTGCTGAATGTGCTGCATGGCGACGGCTATCGGGCCGGGCGGGCAGGCGATGTGAATGCTCAGACAGCCTTTGCCCTGAGCCGTTTTCAGGTGGATATGCCGTCGCTGGTGAGCGATATCCGCCCGCGTGTGCGCGATGTGATGGAGACAGTGCCGGCCTTGCAGGGTGATCCCACGCTCATGCAGGCGTCACGTCAATATGCGGCGACCCGATGGGCGGTGGTGCTGCTCAATGACGATCAATCGCCGCGTGGACTGCTGTCAGCGGGCGGGCTGTTTGACGCGCTCGTCGAAGCGATTCTCGATCAACCCGACGCTCTCAAACATGCCCTCCGTCAGAGCGCAGCCGAGACATTGGATACTCAGACCATCATCCTGCGTGATACTGATACGCTGGTACAGGCGTTGCAGCAGGTCAAGCACGTCGATGTCGATGATTATATTGTGGTCGATACGGCGGGCGTGTATCGCGGGCTCTGCCGCAAAAGTGAGATGCTGGTGGCCCCGCGTCCGCAGGTTGTCCTCGTCGATCACAATGAAGCAGGCCAGGCGGTGGTCGGCATTGAGGAGGCCGATGTTGTCGATGTGCTCGATCATCACCGCATTGACAGCATCACAACCGTCCTGCCGATTCGCTTCCGCATCGAGCCTGTTGGAAGTTGCTCAACGCTGGTGGCAGAGCAGGCCCGCGAGAAACAGATCATCTGGCCTGCGCCAATTGCGGGGCTGCTGCTGTGCGGCATTCTGTCCGATACGCTGGCCTTCCAATCCGTGACGACCACGCCGCGTGATCAAACGGCAGCCCGTGAACTCGCAAGGATGGCACATCTTCCGGGCGAGGGTGATGAGGCCATTCAGAGCCTGGGGCGCGAGCTGCTGCTGGCCGGGGCGGGCTTGGGGACACGTTCCGTCGAGGAGATCATTGCAACTGACCTCAAATTTTATGAGACGGAGCGCGGCCCGATTGCCATGTCTCAGGCCGAAGTCACCCAATTTGACGAGATGTCGGCGCGGCTGCCACAGCTTCGCGCCTCGCTGGAACAGCTTGTGCGCGAGAAGCATCTCATCCTGGCGCTGCTCATGGTGACGGATATTCTACGGAGTGACAGCCGCATCATTGCCGCAGGTGAGGCGTCGCTCATTGCCCATTTGCCGTATACGCCGCTGTCTGATGGCACACTTGAAGCGAACGGCATTGTCTCACGCAAGAAGCAGCTTGTGCCTGCGGTGCTGGCGGCGGTGAAGTAGGGACAAGGCCCGCCTTGTCCGAATGGGTGGACACTGGTTCTGATCTAAAATAGCCCCACGATATTGCCCGCCTCATCAATGTCGACCTGCTCGGCGGCGGGATGCTCTGACAGGCCGGGCATCGTCCGCATATCGCCGCACAGCGGATAGATGAAGCCCGCGCCCACGCTGGCCCGCACCTCGCGGATGGGCAGGATAAAGCCTGTGGGTGCGCCTTTCAGCGTGGGATCGTGGCTCAGACTTAGATGCGTCTTCGCCATGCAAATCGGCAGTTTGTCAAACCCATTGCGCTCATAATCGCGGATTTGCCGCTCGGCCAGTGAATCATACGAGACGCCCACCGCCCCATAGATTTTTGTGGCGATGGTCTCAATCTTGGCCTTGATCGGCTGATCCAGATCATACAAAAAGCGAAACTCGCTCGGTGTCTCAGCGGCTTGCACCACCATCTCGGCCAGTTCTGTCGCGCCGCGTCCGCCCTCGGCATGATGCCGCGCCACTGATGCGCCCAATGCGCCTGCTTCCACAGCGATGCGCTTGATGGCGGCAATCTCTTCGGGATGATCGCTTTCAAACGTATTGATCGCCACAACAGGCGTCACACCATGCAGCGCCAGATTTTCAATCTGCTTCATCATGTTGACCGCGCCCGCTTCCACATCCGCCACGTTCTTCTCCAGCATTTCTGGCGGCAGCGGCTTGCCCGCCACTACTTTATAGCGCCCACTGTGTAATTTCAGGGCGCGAATCGTCACGACGAGAACAG
This sequence comes from Anaerolineae bacterium, assembly GCA_034436915.1. Taxonomy (GTDB): domain Bacteria; phylum Chloroflexota; class Anaerolineae; order Aggregatilineales; family Phototrophicaceae; genus JALHOR01. The sequence goes on along the minus strand of DAOTUR010000246.1, from coordinate 4,360 downwards.
CGGCATCGGGTGTGAGGCCACTCGTGCGACACTTGATATTGAAAAATTTCTCCGCGCCAATATCCGCGCCGAAGCCCGCTTCGGTCAGCAGATAATCGCCGCATTTGATCCCGATCATATCGGCGAGGATGCTGTTGTTGCCGTGTGCGATATTGGCGAATGGGCCAGCGTGGACGAGGGCGGGCGTGTTTTCCAGCGTCTGCATCAAGTTGGGGCGCAGCGCTTCTTTCATGAGCACGGTCATTGCGCCTGCCGCGCCAATTTGCTCAGCGGTCACAGGTTTTTTGTCGTTGGTCATGCCGATGACGATGCGCCCGAAGCGCTCACGCATATCCCGCAGCGAGGTCGTCAGCGCCAGAATCGCCATGACCTCGCTGGCGACGGCAATATCAAAGCCCGTCTGCCGCATGACGCCGCCTTCGGCCTTGCCGCCCAACCCAATGATGATATCACGCAGGGCACGATCATTTACATCGAGCACGCGCTTCCAGGTGATGCTGTCGGTATCGATATTGAGGGGATTGCCGCGCATCAGGCGGTTGTCGATCATGGCCGCGAGCAGGTTGTTGGCGGCAGTCACGGCATGGATATCGCCTGTGAGATGCAGATTGAACGTGTCCATCGGCACGACCTGCGAATAACCGCCGCCCGCCGCGCCGCCTTTGATGCCGAAGGTTGGCCCCTGCGACGGTTGACGAATGCTGATGATCGTGCGCTTGCCGATGAGATTCATCGCCTGTCCCAGGCCGACCAGCGTCGTTGATTTTCCTTCGCCCAGTGGGGTCGGGGTGAGCGCCGTGACGACTACATAGCGGGCATTGGGGCGATCTTTCAGCTTGGCGAGCGTGCTGAGGCGCAGCTTGGCGACGTGCGGGCTGCCGTAAAGATCGAGATCATCGGGGGTGAGGGCCATCTGTTGCGCGATCTCATGGATATGCTTGAGACTGGCGCGGCGGGCAATGTCGATATCAGAGAGCATAAAGGCGACCTTTCTAAGAATTTTTTGCCGCAGTCCAGCCGCTTATGTCCTTTAACATATTAAATTGGCAGCACGTTGGTGAGGTAGAAACAGAATGCAGCTTGCCTCTACCTACAGGCTCGTGATCGAATTTAATGCAAACGGCATAAGGCACGAGACGGCGGCGTCACGTCAGGTATTCACTATCTATTCTGACGCATCCTTGACCGAACTTCTACTCCTCCTCATCTTGCGCGATGACAGGTGGCACGACCAGAAAGCTCAGGAGATAGCCTGCAATTCCGGCAGTGAATGGCACGCCCAACCACATATGCACCTTCCACCACAGGCCGTAACGATTAAAGGCCATGCCAATCAGGTGCAGGCCGCCCAGATACGTCAGAGACAGCGCAAAGGGCATGATGAACGACAGCCCGCGCAGTTGCATCGGATGCTCCGTGAGAGGCTGCCAGCGCTTGAGCAGGACATCCACCAGCAGCCCAACCGCCAGCGCGGGCAGCACGAGCAGGTATTGGGCGGAATGACGCACCGTGAGCCATGTCATGAGCAGCATATTGATGCCATAGAGCAGGGCAAACGCCCCCATTGGCAGACGCCAGCGCCGCGAAACAATCAACGTCATGGCAAGCAGGATGGCGGGGTAGATCAGAAATGAGACGGTGCCCTGGAGATCCAGATAACCCACATTCCCAGGGCGATAGCCTGTCAGCCCCCACAGATTGCCCTCAAGAGAGGCATACTGGGTAAAGAATGTCAGCAGGCTTGTCACGCCCAACAGGGCAATGATGAGCGGCAGCATGGCATACCATGAGGAGTCTTGCTGGTGGCGGTAGTATGCAGCACGAATCGGCCCCGTGACAAATAAAAAGCCGCCCGTCGCAAGCGCGAGATGTGACGGACTCAGCAGCGCTTCAATATTGGCTTCGATGCCAAACAGCGTGTGCCATACAAAATCGGCTCCGCCTGACATACCAAAGATCAATATGCCGACCAGCGACAGCCAGTAGCCCTTTGGCAGGGCGCGGGTGAAGCTATAGCCGCGTGCGATATTGCGAATGTGCGTGGCGACCAGCAGCAGGCCCACCACCCCATAGCCCGAATACAGAACCAGATGCCAGGGCGTAAAAAATGTGTCATCCACCCGCCCATGATTGTGCGCCCAGCCATCCAGAAACAAGCCAAATAAAAACCACAGCGATAAGCCTGCCGCGCAATAATCAAATAGAAGGCTGCTTGGAGGATAGGCCGAAATCGCCTGTGAACGCGGCGCAGAAGGAGCTGCCAGGGTTTGAGAGGGCGCTGCCATTAAAGATTCTCCTGTAAGAATGAAATTCAGAGTTAGTCGGACTCAAGTTAAACCCGAACGCTTACCAGGATAATACGTATGGATTGAGGGATGGGTTGCTTCCAAATGCAAAAGGAGGCTGATGAGAACAGTTATGGGGAGCTGATTTCCCAGAATCATCGATGGATTTGAGCGTGAAGAGTGGGATGTACGGTGTGATATAGGGGGTCTATTCAGCTATCCATATGGGTCGTGAGGTTGTAGGGGCAGGATGCATCCTGCCCTGATGCTAAATTCCCGACACATCACCAGGGCGCGATGTATCGCGCCCCTACCAGAGATTTTTTCTCATGGATAGCTGAATAGCTACGATATTACCTAGCGCCTGATCTTCAAAAAGCCAAAAGGGGCGTTTTTGCAAACGCCCCTTCGCACGACAATTAGAAGCTGTTCCAGTAATACTGATTGGTCACTTCATGATGGAACTGAATTTCAGACGGCTTGATGCGTGTTCCCAGCAAGCGCGGGCAGCGATCCGCTGAGGCGCGTTTTAATGTGGCGTAGCGCTCACAAATCTCTTTGCCCAGCAGCGATTGGGCGAATGACCCCGCCTGGAAATCATCGATGGCATCATAGATGTTATCGGGCAGGATGGCGTCTGTGGGCAGGCTGTCGGAAATTGTGCCTTCAAGACCGGTGCGGAACAGCGTGTACACGGCCAGATACGGGTTCACATCCGGCGCAATCGAACGCACTTCAATACGGGCTGAGCGCGAGTTGCCAATCGGGATACGCACCATGCTGCCGCGATCAATCGCCGATGCCTTGATCTGATTCGGGGCCTCATAGTGAGGATCGAGGCGGCGGTAGGAATTGACGCTGGGATTGAGGAGCAGGCAGATTTCACGCCCATGACTCAAGATGCGTTTCACGAAATCCCATGCGAAGGTGGATACGCCGTCCTTGCCATCTGCTTCGTAGAAGGTGTTGGTGTCTTTGGACGCAATCGACATGTTGGTGTGCATACCGCTGCCATTGATGCCTGTCACAGGTTTGGGCAGGAAGCTGGCGGTCAAATCAAGCTGCTGCGCTACCTGACGAGCGATCAACTTGTACAACTGCACCTGATCGGCGGCGATGACGGCTTCGGCATAAGAATAGTTCATCTCGAACTGCGACGGGGCGACTTCGGGATGATCTTTCTCATTGGCAAAACCCATCGCCCGCTGAACGCCCGCAGCTTTGTCAATGAAGGAGCGCAGGGTATCACCGGGGAGCGAGTGATAATATCCACCCGTCGAGACGAATTCAAATTCGCCTGTTTCAATATAACGCTGTTCAGCATGGCGACCGCGGAAGATGAAGCCTTCGATCTCATTGGAGAGATTGAATGTATAGCCGTTCTTCTGGAACTGGTCGGCGCTGTACTGCTTCAGGATGGAACGGAGATCAGCCGGGTATGCTCCACCGTCGCGCTCCAACACTTCGCCGAAGACCAGCACTTTACCCGCGCCAAAAATATCGGACGGCAGGTGATACATCGCAGGCCAATCAATCGCCAGACGCAGATCCGACTCGGACTGCTGCGAGAAGCCGCGCACCGATGATCCGTCGAAGGTGAGGTTATCGGCTGATTTCAGCAAAAATTTCTTGTCATAATCGAGCATGTGCAGGCGTCCTTCAAGATCGCTGAAGCACACGGTGATGGCCTTAACACGCTTTTCATCAGTGAGATAGCGCATATGGTCTTCACGAAATGTATCCGCTGGAGTACGGCTGAGACGTTTGGTCTTCGTCTCAAGATTCATTTCTTCCAATTGGTCGTAGGGAATTTCGAGAAAATCACGGAGTGGATCCATAAAATGTTCGCCTGGGGACACCGGGTTAAAACCCGGTGGGGAAAGGCGTACTTCCTTTCTCATCGCTGTCGCCGTCCAAGTGCTTTCCCCGAAGGGAGGGAGCGATTTAAGTGACCTATGGCTCGCTCCCAAGCCGCACCCGTTTCCGGGGAAATGTTTTCCTCGACAAAGTTAGAGAGCGGTTTTGTGTGAACGACACGGACTTAGACCCTCAGCCTGTTTAATCGTTCACCGCAG
>DAOTUR010000245.1:0-13203 GCA_034436915.1 Anaerolineae bacterium | reverse complement strand
TTCCCATTCAGAGAGGGGCAATACGAACAAACCATTTTTGGATCGTCGTCCGTGATTATCTTGTGGCTTGTCCTTTTATTCTACATCGTCTTGGTCTCTGTTTTAATCTGGAAAAGCCTTAAATGTGCCTTACTGCCCTTCCTTGGGCATGTCATAGCAGAGAAGGAATTGGTAGTGCGGTATGTGCGGGGAATATGCCAATACCATTTCAACGATCTAAATCCGACATCCTGATAGGATCTGAACACTTTTTAAACACAAAAAAGCCCTTCTGAAATACTCAGAAGAGCTTTTTAAGTTCGACAATACTGGTGTGGACCTGAAGAGATTCGAACTCATGACCTCTACAGTGCGATTGTAGCGCTCTCCCAGCTGAGCTACAGGCCCGTGATGTAAAGAGAATTTTAGCGAAATCGTCTCACAGCGTCAAGGGCCAAGACAGGTTTTCTCCCCTCGCCCGTTGTGAGGGGCAGGCTGGCATCTCGTCGTCTGACGCCGTACAATGACCTGCGACATCCACTCCATCCCGATGCCTTATGCCGCGCTCAATTGCCCTGTGCCTCTGCTGTCTCGTTCTCATCTGCCATACCCTGCCCCTCCTCGCGCAGGAGGACAGCGCAGGCCAGGATGTGCTGCCCGGCACACGGCTCACAGGCACGATTGATGAGGCCCAACCGCGCTTTGTCTCCTTCTTCGAGGGATCACGCGGCGAAGTCCTGCGCGTGCGTGTGGTCGTTCAGTCCGGTACGCTTGATCCGGTTGTCAGTCTGTTCGATGACACGGGGATGGTCATCTTCACCCGCGATGACAGCGATATCCCGCAGGAGATCGACACCACCCTCACCATCCAGACCACCGGACGCCATTACCTCGTGATCGGGCGCTTCGGTTATGAGCAGGGCGTGACCAAAGGCATATTTGAACTGACGTTGGAACGTGTTGGCGTGGTGTCGGATCAAGGCACAAATCTGCTCTATGATGTACCTGTCATCAATGCCATCTCCAGCACACAGCCGCAGGTGTATTACACCTTTCAAGCGCCGCCCGGCGTCATCGTCAATATTGATATGCGCCGCAGCTCCGGCACGCTCGATCCCTATTTGCAGGTCGTGGATCGCAACCGCTTTGTGATCGCTGAGAATGACGACGCTCCCGGCGGCACGCGCAACGCCCGCATTCAAAATCTGGTGCTGCGCGAGGGCGGGACGTATATCATCGTCGCCACGCGCTACGGGCAGGCAGCAGGCGACAGCGCAGGCAATTTCGTCCTCAACGTCAGCGAATCTGAAGGCAGCGGCCTGGGCAACAGCGATCTTGTGCCGCTGGCGATCACGTATGGGCAAACTGTCGATGAGACCATCGACAACGATCACTATCAGCGCTTTTATATCTTCGATGCCCAGGCCGATGATCTCATCAGCGCCACGATGAAGCGCGCCAAAGGCCAGCTTGATGCCTATCTGATCCTGGCCGATTCCAGCCTCCAGCCCATCGCGGAGAACAATGATGGCGGCAGCGGCACGAATGCCCGCCTGGATCGCATCCGTATTCCCGCTGCTGGTCGCTATTATCTGGTGGCCGAGCGCGACGATGGCCTTGCCGGAACGGGCGAAGGATCATTTCGCCTGGAACTAACACGCGATGGCAGTGCCTTCGATGGTGTGAATGGCGGCATTCCGCGATTGGAGTATGGAGCGTCGTATGAGGACACCATTACAAATGTCGATACCGACTCGGTCTTTGCCTTCTGGGGGCAGGAAGGCGATCTTGTCACGATTGGCATGACGCGCACTAGCGGCGATCTGGACACGGTGCTGGATCTGCTGGATGCCCAGCAAAACGTAATCCGCTCCGATGATGACAGCGGCGGACGCCAGAATGCCCGTCTCACGCGGGTGCGCCTGCCTGCCTCTGCCGTGTATTACATTCGCGCCGGGCGTTTTGCCGGGACAACCGATAATGGCAATCCCAACACCAGCGGCGGCTATACCCTCACCCTGACGAAACAGGCGGAATAGGGAGCTATCATCTAGCGGGGAAGCTGTGTGATCGCCTGCCATGCGTCAAGATAATCTGTCACGAGTCCCAGCTCATCGACGCTGAGTTCTGCTTCAAAATCGTCTTCCAGACCCTCAAATAAGTAGTCTTCGTCGTTCAGGCGCGTATATTTCTGCGGATACGGGCGTACTGTCATATCAAGCATCAGTATCCAGGCTGTCGTCGTCGTGCCACTCTGCCCATCTTTCAAGGCAAGGCGGCGAATCGGCAGCATATTGGTCGCGGGCGTCAGGCTGAGGTCGACATCAATACAACCGCGACAGGCCACGATTTCTGTGTCGCCCTGCCACCAGCGCTTCTCGGCATCAACGCGCAGCGTCAGCTCTGCCTGCCGACTGCCCTGCCAGAGCTTGAGCTCAACCCGCTGTGTCTCCCACCCCCGATTGACGAGGACACGATACTCAATCCGCAGCGGATCATAGTCGTAGCTGGAGATCAGTCCAAAACGGGGGCTGAGTTATTCGGAATAAAAAGTGTTGTGTAGCCTCGCATCAAAGTCCAAAAATAACTGCCTTTTTCAGACAAAAATACAAACAAAATGAGTCTGACCTACCCCTTAAAAAAGTTAGCCCCCGTTTTGGACTGGTCTCCATGTCCTGTTTTCCATAAATCCGTTGGATTTCTTTGAGGCTCCTCTGTTCAATGGTTCGGGTCGCACGCGTGGTGATTTTATGGATCACCTAGATCAAGATATCAATCAATTGGTCTGTGATTTCCGCTTCTCGTGTCTGACAAAACGCCGCTCACAGCGTCTCGCGAATGTGCTCATAGGCCCGATTCACCCAATGACCCTGGCTGTGCTCATAGCGCAGGGTCGGTTGCTCAATCAGCCAACGCGCCAATCTGACCCGATCGGTGGCCTGAGCCTGGCGAAACCCCAGATATTTTCGAATCACAGCACGATGCTGTTTGATGGTGTGTCCGCTCCAGTCATAATGGCGAAAGGTCTCCCCCTCAATCGCTAATTGTTGCGCCACAAACTCTAACACGACCCGCGGAATGTCTCGTTTCAACTTGAAAAAAGTGCCTTCATACTGGAACCCTTTCAGCAGCACCGCCAAACCTAATTGATGGGCCTCTATTTTGCCGCGTAACAGATCCCTTTCAGGCTTAGAAAGCATGAAATGCTCGATGAGGTCTTCAATATCCCATTCCCGTTTCATCTTATGCCTCGCACACTGAGCTTATCCTCCGTCAGTGTCAAAATTTTTTGCTGGCTTTGCAAGGTCAAGGCTCTGAGCAAAACAGGGGCGATGAGACGCGGGATCGCTCTCAAAAGAACTTATTACAAACAACAAACAATGTTGCCCCAAAAGGCAGCAACGGTAGGTTTAGGCCGAATCATAAGGCATCAAGGTGGCGTGATTAGCCCCATTTATGGGGCTTTGTCTCGCGTCGGCGGAAAGCTTGAGCCGCTGAAGCCCCTTAACTTGCGGCATATGAGACGTGACAGGCTGCGTCCCTATTTCCAATCGCGTGCATCCACAATAGAGCGCTCATTTTCACCAAGTGTACCCACCGCCTGAAATTCAATGTGATCAATACGCAGACGCACCGCGCTTTGAGCCAGCATTTTTAATTTTTCAGCCAGAGTCTCATCATGGCTTCCATCCATCAATTCTAATTTGAGCGTTACAACATCGCTGTTTTCAAGGCGTGTAATCACGGCCTGAAGGCGCTTAATCTGTGGGAACTGCATGGCCGCCATCTTCAATTGATTGGGGTGCAAAAACATCCCGCGTACCTTGATCGCTTCGCCGCTGCGTCCAAACAGACCCAGCAAGTGCTGACGCCCTTCAAGAAGCTGTGGAGACAGCGCCCCCAGATCGCCTGTCCCAAAACGCAGCAATGGATAGGCTTTGTTGAAGGTTGTCACGACAATTTCGCCCGTCGCCCCTGGCTCAACATCTTCGCCTGTGGTCGGGTCAACAATTTGCATATAAAAGGTGTCGAGCAGTTTAAATCCCGGTACATGGGCAACTGTGTAACCCAGGAAGCCTAAATCCGCTGTACCATAGGCCGAGGTTGTCTGCATGCCATAGGTGTCCTCAAAACGCTGCCGCTGACTCGGCGTGTAAGGTTCAGCCGAGAAAAGTGCTTTCTTGAGCGGGTTTTTATCGGCAGGCAGGCCCAGACTCTCCATCTTATCGAGAATCGTCATCAAATAGCTGGGCTGACCGACGAATCCGTTGATCTGCAAGGCATTGATCATCATGATCTGCAAATCGGTATTGCCCGGCCCACTTGGAACAACTGTTGCGCCGCACGCCCGTAAACCCTCGTCCAGCAGCAAGCCCGCTGGGGTGAGATGATACATAAACGTATTCAGCACCCGATCCCCGTGTGTGAAGCCGACCGACTCAAACGGTGCGAGAGCCGCTTTGGGGTCATCAAGCGGCGGCTGCGGATCGTAAATGGGGCCAGGGGAAATATAAATGCGTGGTAGCGTGGATGGATCAACCGTGAGAAAGCCGCCAAAAGGTGGATTCTGCTGATGAATCTCAACCAATTCATCTTTACGCAAGACAGGGATTCTGGCGAGATCCGCCGTTCCCTGTATCGCATCCGGCGAGACGCCTGCTTGATCCATCAGCGTGCGAATGGCCGGCGCATGAGCATAGGCATAAGCCACAATCTCGCGGATACGCGCATCAAATTGAGTCATAGGAGAGCCTTTCTGGTATGCAGTATAAATTTAAAAACATGAACCACAAAGGCACAAAGGACACGAAGAATGTGTTGTCTTGACTCAGCCGAGCCACCGTTTGCGCCGTTTATAATGCTTGACCTCTTTATAACTCTTGCGTTCGCCCATCTGATTCAGGCCGAGATAAAATTCTTTAATATCCTCATTTTCGCGCAGTTGGGCCGCTGGCCCATCGAGCACAATGCGACCATTTTCCATCACATAACCATAATCAGCCATGCTGAGTGCCGCGTAAGCATTTTGTTCCACCAACAAGACCGACAGGCCTTCCTGTTGATTGATCTCTTTGACAATGCGAAAAATCTCGTCCACCAGCATCGGCGCAAGGCCTAATGAAGGCTCATCAAGCATCATCAACTGGGGGTGACTGAGCAAGGCCCGTCCGATCACCATCATCTGACCTTCACCCCCGGACAGATAACCACTCACCCGTTTACGCAGATCGCGCAGGTGTGGGAAATAGGTAAAAATACGTTCCAGATCGTGTTTGAACTCGCTGCCCCCCTTATAGGTCATGGCCCCGATGCGCAAATTTTCTTCCACCGTGAGATGGCGGAACATCGGTCGGCCTTCAATGACTTGAATCAGACCTGTGCGGACAATATCTTCAGCGTTTTGTGTCTCTAAAGACGTTTCGCCCCAGGTGACATGACCACGTGTGATCTCACCGTTTTCGCTGCGTAAAAGGCCGCTGATCGCCTTGAGCGTGGTCGATTTGCCTGCACCGTTTGGCCCCAGCAGCGAGACGATCTGGCCCGGTTCCACGCGAAATGAGATGCCGCGCAGCACGAGGATCACGGTGTTATAGACCACTTCAATATTGTTGATGGTGAGGGTGTTGGTTGTCGTGCGTTTCGATATCACAGCAGAAGAGGCAGGCGCTTGCACAAGAAAATCCTCTCAAAATATTTTAATTCAATTTTGGAGAGGCCCAATGATGCCATTTTACAAATTAAACAGATCATGATAAGCCGTTGTCTGGACGCCATCCACAGCGCCCAAACATTTGTGATCGAATTTAATTGTGAAACGGCATCACAGCGCCCCACTATGATTTATGGCGCCTGGGTGGCTTCAGCTTCCGCCATGCCCGGACGCAGATCCGGCGCAGCCGTAAAGTCTGTCAGCGGTACGAGAAGCGGAACATACACGTTCGAGCCATCATCACGCGGCACTTTCAGCGCATCATCGCCGCTGGTCGCTGCCCCATTCATCGTGGCATTGAGGAATTTCATCATTGCCATACGATTGCTGGGTAGAGCACGCAGCGTGCCACCTTCGTAGTTGACATTGTACAAGCCAAGCGGCGCATAATTGATCGCATCCATCGTTTCCTTGATGGCGGCTCCATCAACTGCGTCCAGGCTGCCAACACGATTGACAGTTTCGATATACAGTTCGCTGTAGAAATCAACGATGCTGAAACCGAGCAGATACGAGATATTCTGGACGGGCAGTTCACGATTGTTGGCTTTGGCCTGTTCACGGATGAGCTGAATGCCCGGTTGATCGACTTCCGTCCACCAGTGGAACGGCAGACTGCCAACAATGCCATCGACGACGGGCAGGCCGTTATCGTTGAGCGTTGTACGGCTGAGCAAACCCACAGAAGTATCCATCACCCAATTGACACCGGCCAGTTTCACATCTGCGCCGAGGCCCAATTCATTGACCGTCTTGGCGATCATGAACGGCCCGCTGGCGAGTGAGTTGGTATAGAGGATGTTCGCGCCAGCATCGGTCAGATTCAACACATTGCCGCTGATATCGGTGGCGATGGGCGAGAAAGTTTCTTTATTGGGGAGGACTGTCACACCAGCGGCGGCACAGTGAGCAATGGTTTCCGGGGTGAAAGCCGCTTCACCGAAGGCGCCCGGCCAGCTGATATAACCGATTACCGGCGTATCAGGGTACATATTCATGGGATCAGCCGCCACAAAATCGCAGAACGCGCCAAACTGATCGGCATAAAGCGGATTGGTGGCATAAATCCAACCTGGTTCATTGCCGCTTTCACCGTATAAGCCGGCCACGCTGCCCGCTGAGATCAGAGCAACGATACCATCATCAGCCAGTTGGCTGCGCAGCAGTTCGGCATCACCGGAGGCGTACAGCACGATCAGATCCGGTTTGGGATCAAGCGCCGAGTAATAATCATAGGCCGCCTGAGATTTGGCCGGATCACCCGCTGTATCACGATTGTCGGTGGCAAACATCGCACCGCACACCCCACCATGCGCATTGTAGTAAGCAGTTGCATCCGCCAGACCTGCCAGGAGCGGCTGCGTGATGAAGGCATATGAACCGCTGATATCACCAAAGTGATCAATCGGAATGGTCTGGCCCGTCAGATCAACCTGACAGTCGGTGTGCTTGATGAAATCCGGCAGCGCCATACCAGCACCCGCTTCTTGTGTCGCATCCTGACTGAACGCCGGAACAACCATTGCGCCCATCATCAGCGCAGCCAACACTTTTAAACCCACATTTTTCAACATCTAAAATCCTCTCTGATTAAAAACTCTGCCTCTTTGGTACTGCATGAACTATCAATAAAGCTGTCCTTTCGTCATCTCATTCTCGATTCTGAAACACCTGACTCAATAGGAGTAAGGCCGAATCTTCCAGGCAATCTTTAAAATCTCCCAGCGGTAGGCCATGCCACGCGGCTCAATGATGACAAAAATCGCAATCGCCAGCCCATACAGGATCGGGTTGGTGGCGGACTGGATATTCACCGCATTGATGAAGGGCAGCAGCTGCGGCAGCACATCATTGAGGGGGCGCACAACCGCCGGGATGAGATACTCATTCATCAGGTTGACAAAGGTGACGCCAAACGCTGCACCAAGAGGAAAGCCTGCGCCGCCAATTACCAACATCGCCAGAAACTCAATCGAGAGTTTGAAAGTGAATTTGTCCAGCGAGAGCGATCCGGTATCAAAGGCCCACAGCGCTCCGGCCAGACCTGCATACAGCGAGCTGAGAAAAAACGCTTGCAGCTTGTAGCTGAACACATTGATTCCGAGCAGTTCCGCCGCCAGATCATTATCACGGATGGAGACAAAAGCCCGCCCGATCTTGCTGCGAATGATGTTGCGGGCAAACAAAAACATCAGCACTGACAGCGGAATCACGATGTAGTACATGGCACTCTGTGAACTGAACGAGAGTCCCAGAAACGTCGGTGCGGGTACTTCCAACGGACGCACGCCGTTGGTAAGGGACTCCATCGGGTAGCGCAGCACCCAGGGGATGATGAACTGCGCGGCGATCGTTGCCATCGCCAGATAAAAACCCTTCACGCGCAGCGAAGGCAGACCAAAGATCAGCCCGACCATGCCCGTGATGAGCGCCGCCGAAGGAATCGCCAACCAGAACGGCATCCCCAGATTGCGGGCGAGAATGGCAGCACAGTAGGCGCCCACGCCCATAAAAGCGGCATGACCCAGGCTGATCTGCCCGGTATAGCCAATGAGGATATTGAGGCCCTGTACCGCAATCGAATAGATGGCGATCCGCACAATCAGCCCCACCCAGAAATTCGGGATAACGGCTGCCCCAAACGGCCCATCTGACGTTAACAGCGGCACAATTAGCAGCAGAGCCAATCCACCATAGGCAAACAGTTTGTCGCCAAACGTGCGGTTGAGCGCGATATCCTGCTCATAGGTGGTATCGAACACCCCGGCGGGGCGAATATTAGAAGCCATTTCGTCCCTTTCTCAGATGCGCTCGATGCGCTTTTCACCAAATAAGCCATCAGGCCGAATGACCAGGACAATCATCAACACCACATACGGCGCCAGTTCTGTGCCTGTCTGAGCGTTCGGGAAGATCAAATTGGCCCATTCCTGCACCAACCCGATGATGATCCCGCCCACCAACGCCCCACCGATGGATTCGAGGCCGCCAAGCAGCACCGCCGGGAACGCTTGCAGCGCCAGAAAACGCATATTCAGCGAGAGACTCGTCGCACCGCCTTGCAGCACCCCCGCCGTCGCCGCCAGCAGTGCCGCGATGCCCCAGGCGACAGCCAGGATGAGCCGCACGCGCAAGCCCACTGACTGCGCCAGCTGTTGATTCTCAGCCGTCGCACGCATGGCTAACCCGACGTTAGTATAACGGAAGAACAGCACAAATGCCCCAAATGCCACCAGCGCCAGAATAAACGTGATGACCAGCTCAGTCCGCACGATGACGCGACCACCGACCAGTGCTGATTCGATGCGGATCGGCGAAGGGATGCCCATATCTTTCAAGCCGCCAAAGATTTGCAGCGGAATCTCGACGCTGCCCCAGATCATCTGCGTGATGCCAAGCAGCACTTCATTGATGGCAAGGGTCATCAAGACTGCCGCAAACAGTGGTTGGCCGATGAGAGGCCGAATGGCGATGCGCTCGACAATCAAACCCGTCAGCACAGAACCGACAAGCCCGCCCGTCACAGCGCGGATGAGCTGAAAATCGCGTCCCGGCAAAATCATGAGCAGGGTCATGATGATGGCCGCCACAGCCCCGATCACGACCTGCCGTTGATTGCGCAGGCCTGACCAGCCATTCATGATGAGTACGACAAAGACAGTGATTGCGGCCAGGGCAAAAGCGGCCAGCGGATTGATGCTAGAGACACTGAAGAAAGCATAAAAGACCATCGCGCCAAACAGCATCATCATGCCATGCGCAAAGTTAAAGACGCCTGATGCTTTGTTGATGATGACGATGCCAAGTGCAATCAGGGCATAGACCCCACCGACCAATATGCCGGTAATGGTGCTTTGCACAAGACGTGAAGTGGGTTTATCGGCCATAAGCGGCCCAACCCAGGCCAGTATCAGCACCATGACCAGCGCGGCAAGGGCTGTATTTATCAGCTTGCGGTTCAAGTCGTAGAAGTCTAATAAACCTGTCAAAATCATAAATCCTTTAAAACATAATCATCATTTTTGTTGTCGGGTACATAGTTAACCTCAGTTTTGGATAGGGTTTTTTATGCCTATTGCCCCCCCAACCCCTCGCCCCATGTGGGAGAGGCGGGTGGGGGGATGAGGGGCAACAGATGAGTTATCCAAAAACCTGATTCCTTAGCTTAATGCGCTGCGCCCTTATTAAAATATTGGCCTGATTCTGGACATGTCTCCAATTAACAGCCGTTTTGGAGACCGAAATCACACCTCGTTCACATTTAATTTTGTCTCCACGATGCTTGTGCGCCCATCGCGGTATTTCACTTCGGCGCTGATCTCAACAGCGTCACGGTCGCCATAGATGGCCTCCAGAATATCGCCGTATTTTTGCAGCAGCGTGCGCCGCTTGAGCTTGCGCGTGCGCGTCAGTTCGCCTTCATCGGCATCAAAGGCTTTGTGCAGGACGACGAATTTCCGTATACGACTGAACTCAGGAATTGAGGCATTCACGCGCTGCATATCCGCTTGAATCAGGGTGGCGACTTCCGGTCTTTGCGACAGATTAACCATTGTCGTGAAGGCGATATTGCTCTTTTCTGCCCAGCGTGCCACGTTATCAAAATTGATGACGACGATGGCGCTGACATACGACATATCAAAACCGCCGATGGTCATAATATCTTGAATATACGGGCTGAATTTGAGACGACCTTCAATATACTGTGGGCTGAAACTCTGACCGGTTGAGAGTTCAATCAGGTCTTTGACGCGCTCAAGATAGATCAGGTGGCCCGCGTCGTCAAAGTGGCCCGCGTCGCCTGTGTGATACCAGCCTTCCTCGTCAATCGCCTCGCCTGTTTTATCAGGGGCTTTGTAGTAGCCTGCAAATTGAGAAGGCGTGCGAATCAGAATTTCCTGATCGTCAGCAATTTTGATCTCTACTCCTGGCACGAGAACGCCGACCGTACCGAGACGTACATCACCCGGAATATGGATCGTGCCATACGACTCGGTTGAGGCGTAGAGCTGGCGCAGTTCAACGCCAATCGCCCGAAAAAAACGAATCACATCCGGGGAGAGCATGGCCCCTGCGGTCAGCACATTACGGGCATGAACGAGGCCCAACTTATCACGCAGCGGCTCAAATACGGCCCACTCACCGATGAAACGCATCAGCCGCAAATGAGGCGGGATCGACTGCTGCACATCTTCTTTGTCGATGATGTTGTAGGCCACAGGCATGAACCATTCAAACAGCTTGCGATTGATCCATGTGCTGTCATTGAGACGGAAACGTACCTGACTGGCGAGGTTCTCCCACAGGCGGCTGGCAAACAGCAGGCCCGCCGGCGCAATCTCGCGGAGATCGTTCGGGACGGTCATCGGGCCTTCAGGGAAATTGATCTGCATTCCGTACAACAGGTGCGGCGTATAACCAAAGGCCTGTTCGGTCAGCCAGGCCATAGGACTGAACGAGAGCCAGTTATCCTTATGCGTGACCTTCATATAGGGATAATTCATTGCGCTGCCATAGGCCAACTGATGATTGGTAATCATGGCAAACTTGGGCAGACTGGTTGTGCCGCTGGTCATGCTCAGGATAACGGTATCACGAGTCTGTGTTTCGCTGATCATTTTTTCAAACAGCTGCGGATTTTTCTGCTTGTATTCTTTGCCCAGGTCTTCAATCGTTTGAAAACTCGTCAGCCAGGGATCGGCGTAATTCCACAGGCCGCGATCATCCCAGTAAATGACACGGCGAATATGAGTGATTTTAGATTTAACGTCGAGGGCTTTATCAACTTGTTCCTGATCGTGGGCCACGAGGAAGGTGGCGTCTGTTTCGGTGAGGACAAAGACGAGATCGGCGGCGGTGGCATCGCTGAAGATGGCACATGAGTGAGCGCGGGCACAGTGCGCGGCGGTTTGTGCCCAGTACATCTGCGGATCATTCTCACCGATGATGCCCACAGTCTCACCGGCTGTCAGGCCCAGGCTTACCAGGCCCAGACAGAAATTTGAGACATGCTCATAGACCTCATTCCAGGTGTATTCCTGCCACAGACCCAACTGTTTTTTGCGCATGGCGACCTGTGGGCCAAGTTCTTTCACGCGCAGCAGGAAATTTTTGGGCAGTGTATCCTGATCCGGTGGCGGTTCAGGTGGGGCTTCGGCCTTGAGACGTGAGCGGTAGATGGTGCCCGGTTTGGTCGGACGATGTTTGACAGCGGGGGGGGGTGTTTCGATATCCATCCTTTAGCCCTCCTGCCCCAGATAGGCTTTGATGACACGATCATTGTGGCGAATTTCTTCCGGCGTGCCTTCGCCAATTTTTTCACCAAAATCCAGCACCACGATTCGATGCGAAATGTCCATCACGAGGCCAATATCATGCTCCACCAGAAAAATTGTCATGCCCTGCCGCTCATGAATATCGAGGATGAAGCGGGCCATATCCTCTTTTTCTTCGACGTTCATGCCGGCCATCGGTTCATCAAGCAGCAGGAGCGACGGCTCAAGCGCGAGGGCACGTCCCAGCTCAACCCGCTTACGCAGGCCGTAGCTTAAATTGCCAACGCGAGTTTTGCGGATGTTTTCCATTTCAAGAAATTCGATGATGTCTTCGACGCGGCGGCGGTGGGCAATTTCTTCGCGTTGGGCGGGTCCCCAGAAGAGAGCCGCCGTGAGCAAATTGGTGTGTGTCATGTGGATGTGACGTGCGGCCATCAAATTATCGAGGACGGTGGCGTTGGTATAGAGGGCGATGTTCTGGAAAGTGCGCGAGATGCCGAGTTGGGCACGCTTATAAGCCGGGACGTGGGTCATATCACGCCCTTCAAAGAGGATACAGCCTTCCTGGGGATGGTAAAAGCCGTTGATGCTGTTGATAAGGCTCGTTTTGCCTGCGCCATTTGGCCCGATCACGGAGAAGATCGATCCTTGAGGTACTTCAAAATCAATATGGTGCAGCGCCTTAATTCCGCCAAAACTCAGCGAAACATCCTGCACGTGCAGCTTAACTCCCATAAAAATCCTTCAAAATAAAAATCTATTCTTCGAGACAGCAAATTTTGTTGGACAGGCTAACCAGTAAAGTGACGATCTATATTCACCATAACAAATATTTTGATTTCTGACAACCTATCCACCGATACTCTAAAAATGCTCTCACTTTCGGGTGTCGAGAGTCAGGAATCTGGAGGAGTGCATCCAATCATAATGCGATCAATTGAAGGGTTTACCGAAAAAGCGCCGTAAAGCCCCTGCCTTTAAGCATGGGGATAAGGCTTTTACAGGTTAAAAAACTATCCAAAGTAAGGTAGACTAGTGGGTCATGTGGCATGCCCAACGGTTTTCTTTTTTGAGCTTAACTCAGTACAAAAGAATGCGGTTATGCACAGCAAGTGACCCACTAGTGGGCCATGTGGCATGACGCGAAGGATAAAGGTAAACTACAGGCCATTCTGACAGATGTTCGTTGAACTGCTGAGAGTTGTTGCCCATGAGCCGCCGCAAAAAAGACCCGCTTCG
>DAOTUR010000244.1:0-8894 GCA_034436915.1 Anaerolineae bacterium | reverse complement strand
TCGGAACTGGTGAGGCATCCCGAAGTGCCTATCTATTCGTCTCTAACGGAGCCTTCTCAGGCCAAGTCTGGTAAGCACTAGGGCTAAAAGCCCCTCCCTTCAGG
This sequence comes from Anaerolineae bacterium, assembly GCA_034436915.1. Classification (GTDB taxonomy): domain Bacteria; phylum Chloroflexota; class Anaerolineae; order Aggregatilineales; family Phototrophicaceae; genus JALHOR01. The sequence continues at coordinate 8,790 of DAOTUR010000244.1, read as the reverse complement.
GATGGGGATGCTTACTCCTTTGTGTGACACATCACTCTTATCATCAGCAATTATAACGCACTTATGGAAAGAGATCGGCTCATCAACGGTTGGAATCGTAACTTGGTGACACAGATTCTCGTATTGATATATGTGTCGTTAGTAAACATTTTTTACGACTTGTAGTCTCTCGGAAATCACTTCAAAACTGTATACTCTAAGGAAATGCTGCTTCAACACACCCAACACGAGCATATTCATCCGGATTTGTAGCCAATTCGATAAATCGAAGGACGAAAGATCATGCGATACCACCGTTTTTCTCAAGGGCTGCTCCTCTTACTTGTGATTGCTCTGCTCGCCGCCTGTAATCCAGCTCAACCCGCTGCTGCTCCCGCTGCTCTCACTATCGTCTCCGGCTCAGAGAATCAACCTCTGCAACCGATGATCGAGGCATGGGCCAGTTCGCAGGGCTACAGCATTCAGATCACCTACCTGGGATCGCTGGATATTGCCCGCCTGCTGCAAAGCGGAACCGTGACGTATGATGCTGTCTGGCCGGCCAATCGTCTGTGGATTGATTATGGCGATACGGGCAATCTGGTGAAATATGATGAGAGTATCATGCGCTCACCTGTCGTCTTTGCGGTCAAGCGTTCCATCGCTGATAAGCTGGGGTGGATCGGCAAGGATGTCTTTATGGCTGATATCCTGGCGGCCACCGAAGCCGGAAAAATCCGCTTTATGATGACCTCGGCCACGCAGTCCAACTCCGGCGCGTCGTTCTACTTTGGCGCACTCAGCGCCTTTGCGGGCCGCCCCGACGTGTTGAGCCCCGATGATCTGCAAAAGGCTGATGTCAAGGAAAAGATCACGCGCATCCTGGGGACGATCAATCGTTCCAGCGGCAGCAGCGGCTGGCTGAAAGACCTGTTCATCCAGCAGTATGATCGTTATGACGCGATGGTGAACTATGAATCCGTCATGATTGATGCCAATGTCGCGCTGGTCAAAGCAGGCCAGGAACCTCTCTATGCCATTTATCCCGTCGATGGGTTGACCATTGCCGATTCGCCGCTGGCCTATATCGATCATGGCGATAAACAAAAGGAAGAGCGCTTTCTGGCCTTGCAGAAGCATCTGCTGTCTGCGGAGGTTCAGGGCCAGCTCTTGCAGTTGGGGCGGCGGGCCACATTGATCGGCGTCCAGGTTCCCGATGCCAGTGCCAGCGTGTTCAAGCCCGAATGGGGCATTGATGTCAATCGTGTGCTGCAACCCATCCGTTTCCCCAACCGCGATGTGATCGGCGAAGCGCTCAATCTGTATCAGATCGCCTTTCGCAAGCCGTCGTGTACCGCCTATGTGCTGGATTTCTCCGGTAGTATGGTCGATTCGGGCGAAGCGGATTTGAAACAGGCCATGCGGACGCTGTTGGATCAAACCCTGGCAAATCAATATCTGCTCCAGGGCCATCCCGACGATGTGACCAGCGTGATCGTGTTCAATAACACGGTTATCAATGAGAGTGAATTGGACAAATGGAGCGTCAAAGGCAACGATGCCGATCAACTGCGCCAGCTCTACGTCAAGATTGATGCGCTCAGTGCTGATGGCGGCACAAACATCTTTGACTCCACTCGTCTTGCCTTGCAGCAGCTTGCCAAAAAGCGCACAAAAGCGTGTCTGCCCGCTGTGATCCTCATGACAGATGGTCAGGATACAGTTGGCAACCAGGGCGCGCTGGTGCAGTACATTAAATCCACTGAGAATGACATTCCTGTGTTTGCGATTACCTTTGGTGCGGCAGATGAAAGCCAACTGACGCCGATCACAAGCATGACGTTTGGGCGTATCTTCAACGGCACGAAGGATCTGATTAAAGCCTTCCGCGAAGCAAAGGGCTATAACTAGCCTGAGTTTTGGGCGGTCTTTTGCCGCCTCACCACCCGGCTATCCTCTCCCACATGCGGCGCGGGGGGCATAGGATAAAAGCCCCTCACTCCTTGTGAGAGAGGGGGGGCTCAGAGGTAGGTTTTTGAAGAACTGAGAAAAACTTAACCACGAAGGCACGAAGAACACGAAGAGAAAATGAGACCGTTGCTGACTCTGGGTTGAATAGGCATCAAACGATCATCCGATAGACGGTTTCAGGACAAGAAATTCCGGTTTGAAGTCCTTCTTCCTGTTTTTCTTCGTGCCTTACCTTCGGTGGCTACGCTCGTGGTTCAAAACGTAGTTTGGTTAAAAACCTACCCCTGAAAAGAGGGGGGGTGAGGGGCAAAGAAACATATACAATCCTAAAAATCTATTCAAAACTGAAGGAGTTCTCCTAAATGAGAAACCTCACGCTTGTACGGTCGCTGATTGTGCTGATTTTTCTGGGCATTGTCGGTGTTATCCTGGTTCCAGCACTCATCAAGCAGGCCACCCCACGCGATCTAAAGACGGTCAACTGCTATATCGGCAGCGAAAAATCAGGCTTTTTGAGCAACCCGGATGTTCAGGCCATCCTGCGCGATACCTATGGCCTGACCGTGAAATATACGCGCCTGGGTAGTATTGAGATGGCAACAGCCGATTCCTCCACGATGGACTGCCTGTGGCCCTCCAACAACAGTGCCCTGGAAATCTATCGTGACAACCATCAGCAGGAATTTGCAGCGGGGACGATCAGCTATGAGACGATTTTTAACTCGCCGATTGTGCTCTATTCCTGGAAATCGCTGGTCGATGAGCTTGTCAAGCAAGGGCTTTTGACGCAGGTCGATCAGCATTACACGGTTGATACTGCCAAACTGGTCACACTCCTGTCACAAGACCCTGCGCCGACCTGGGCCTCATTGGGCGTGACAAATCTGTATGGCAACTTCAATGTGACGACCACCGACCCCACGCGCAGCAATTCAGGCAATATGTTTTATGGCCTGTTTGCCAACATGCTGGCGGGCGGACAGGTGGCAACGCCGGATGTTCTTCGTGGGGAACTGCCTGTTTTGAAGGCTTACTATCAGCGTCAGGGCTACATGGAGGAAAGTTCGGGCGTGTTGTTCGAGCACTTCATCAACACAGGCATGGGAGCCAATCCCATCATCGCCAACTACGAGAGCTTGTTGATTGAATTCTCGGTGGCGAATCAGCAGAGCCTGCCCTTGATCCAGAATGAGATTCGTATCATTTATCCCACACCGACTGTCTGGTCGGCGCATCCGCTGATTGCGCGGACGGCCAACGGCAAGCTGCTGCTTGAAGCCTTGAAAGACCCAAAGTTGCAGCAAATCGCCTGGGAGAAACACGGCTTCCGCAGCGGCCTGATTGGGGTGCAAAACGATCCATCAGTGCTGAAGCTTGCCAGCATCCCCGCCGAAGTGACCTCTGTGATTGCGCTGCCCCGCGCTGATGCCTTGATTGAGATGCTCGATTATCTCAAGAAGAATTAAGGAAAACATGTACTTCCGATACAAGGCGATCTATTTGATCGCCTTGTATCACGCGCCACGTATCTATGTAGGGGCGCAGCACGCTGCGCCCCTACTCTTGTGAACCCTCAATTTCAAGAGATTGTAATGATTCACCTATCCATGCGACAAAGGCCGTTGTAGGGGCGCGATATATCGCGCCCTGATTGATTTATAGGGGATTTGGCTTGGGCAAGATGTATCCTGCCCCTACAAACCCACGATTCTCACGGATAGGTGAATCATTACAAGAGATTACGATTTGACGCGATTGCTCTAATGGGAGATATAGGTCTATCGTCCATCCCACAATCAATGATCCTGAATTCTGCGCCAGAAGATTTAACAATTTTGCAGCACCATTCCAGATTATAATTTGATAATGCGAATCATGTTAAAGCCACAAAGATTGAGTTTAACTGTAAGTTAATCAATCATGTCATCGCTTCACCCGCCGATTTTCTAAAATGAGCTTATCTTAAACCGTGAAGGACTCCATGATGCGGGACAAACAACCCAGCCCTCTTGTGTCTGCAAAATCAACGCAGACACCCGCTGCACCAGCTCAAACGTTAGCGCAGCCGCTCTCGTCCGGTCATGATCATCAGATGCAGCGCCTCTTGAATATGCAGCGCACGATTGGCAATCAGGCCAGCCTGCGCCTGCTGCGGCCAGCCTCATCGCCTATGCCCATTCGTCAGCGGGCCTCGAAATCATATGTCAAGCGGGCGGTCATTCAGCGCAATATCATGCCGTATGACACCTGGAAAGACTATTCGGATGGCGGCCTGCTCAATCTTCGTCCCGCCGAGTTGAAGACGGTGGACATGATGATGCAGACCTACAAGGATTTGCAGCCCGCCGATCAACCCGCCTCGCAGCGCCAGATGGTTGTCCTCTTGAAGAAGTATAGAAATGACAACGGTGGGGCAGGCTCAAAAGAGTGGAAAAAGAATAAGCGCTCTGAGGCCGTTGATACGCTGATTGATCAGATTGAAGAAACACAGCGGATGCAGGGCGCGGGCCTGGAAACGATCCAACTGTGGGGTGTAAGTGAGTTTACGGAAAAAACAAAGGAAATAGGTAAGTACTTCGATGCGGGCCTGAGCGGGTTCCAGAAAGAAATCATTAAGCGCCTGACGACCTTTCATGAACTGAAAGACCCGACTGGGGCAGATCTCAACCAGGGTCTGGCACTGTTGTACCAGATGAAGGAGATGGTTGGCTACTGGAATGATCAAAACGGTCAAAATGCCAAACGTACCAACCGCAAGATTGGCATGGATGCGTTTGTGGTTCAGCTTGATGCAGCCATAGTCTCCGTTGAAAAGTACATGGGCGGCCAGATTCGCGGCGGCGTTGGCAAAGCTCAAATTGATCCCGCTACATTGAGCACCGTTGCAGGGGGCGTTGGTGTCAAGAGTGAGATGGTTCAGCAGGAAGAGCGCATCACTCAGCTCAAGATCGAACATGAAGGCGGCGCTGAATCGCTGTTCAAGAAGTTGGGAGCGCTCATCTCCGCTCATCCCGGAAGCAAGACTGAGATCAACGTTGAGGTCAAATTCCCGATCCAGTATGGGATTTTCCTGGGCGCACACTTCAAGGTCACATCGGAGACGGATATTGAGCTGTCCGCCAAAGACGGGGCCAAAGTTAAGACGCCGTTTACCAAAATCCACAGTGATCTGACCGCGACATTTGGCTGGGAGATGCCCAAGATTGTTGAACTCAAGGCGGAGATCGGCGGCTATCTCGAATCGCGTGGTGAGACGCCGAAAGACGCGATGCTGCTGCTGTCGTATGCCTTCTACCGCCGCCTGATGGATGCCAAATATGGCTCATCGGCCACCCGCCGCGTTGCAGGCTTGATCTGGGGCGGCTATACGGGCAAATCCGGCGTCAAAATGGCTGAGTTGTGGGGCAAAAAGGTTGAGAAGAGCGCTCTCGATAAAGACATTGCCTATGCTGAAAGCGGCGGCACGGTCATTGGGGGCGTCAAAGTCGGATCAAAAGCGACTGTTGTCGATATGGGTCTCAAATATCAGTATTTTAATGGGCGCAAATACACCAAGAAGACGGTGGCCGCTGGCAATGCCGCCGAAACGTTCAATAAGAACAAGGGCCCGCTCGACGCGGCGAAGGAAGTGCGCTTCGATGATGATAATCAGTGGCACGAGGTCAAGTTTGAGGTCGGGCTGGCGGGCATCTTCCGTGCTGAACTGAAAGCCAAAATCCCCACTCGCACCGCAAAACAGACCAAAGATGGGCAGAAGAAGCAGCGCGACGAGGCCATCAAGAAAGTGGGCGAAGCCAACACGGGTCTGCAAGCGGCCCAAGTCAAGAAGGGCCTCGCCCAGACGGCCTATGACATTGAGGTGCAGGCTGTCAATGCAGCGATTAACCTCAATGATCAAAATGCCATCAGTATTGCCCACGAGAATGCGAAACTCGCCAAAATCGAACTCGATAAGGCAGCAAAAGAGGTTACTTGGTGGGAAGATTACAAGAAGGAACAGGACAAGATTACGGCTATTGATGAGAAAGATCAATCGCTGCCTTTGAACCTGGAGATTGAAGCCTTCACCATCTTCACAGTGGGCGCAGTGGGTTGGGGGGCGGTGCTGGAAGGTCTGCTCGCGGAACTCGGCATGAAGGTCGTGGAGTTTTTACGCGATAAACTCGGCATCAGCGAAGGGCGCGGCACAGACTTGAAGCCGACTCCCGCTGAATGGCTGTCCCATGCGGCGCAGTTCGACAAGTTTAACACGCCCGCCAGCTACGGCGTCCTGGGCAAAGACAACATCAAGACGGGCAGTTTGACCGGAGAAACGGGATCATCGCCCAAAGACGTTGCCACATCGCAATCGGGTTTCAGCCTTACACTGTCCTGCAAGGTCAAAGAGGGCGTGGCAACTTGGCTGGTGAGCGTGGAACGGGCCTCAGAAGTCGGTATCAATGTGGGTGTCTTCAAGGCCGATATGAAGCAGAAACGTCGTATCTTTGGCTTTACTATCAAGAAGCTGGCAACAGGCGACAAAGACCTGTCAGGCAAGCGTAAAGACGAAGTTAACTTCGCAATGGTCTAAAGCGTTCCAGCGGCGGGGTCTGATGATCCCGCCGTTTTCATCTCTCCTGTGCCACATGCCTATAAAGGTTATTCTATGTCCCTGGAAACGTATTCTTATGAGCAGGTTCCGCTCCACCTCATCGTTGAGGATGGCGAACCGCTGACAGTGCATCTGATTGAAGTCCGCGTGGCTGTTGAGCGCGATGACCTGGAACGGGTTGAGATGACCGTGATGATCTCTGCTGAGGAATATGCGCGGATTGATGCTGAATCACTGCTGCATCTCACAGCGGATGTGCGCGGCCCCGGCTCCAATCGCACATTCCGCGATGAGGCCCCGATTGAGATTGAGGCGCGACTGCATCCTAACTACCTGACGGTGCTGGAGACGGAAGCGCAGAGCGTCGATAACATCGGGCCGTATCTGATCGAATTGAGCGAACAGGGGGCCGAACACGCGCTGCTGCTCAATGACAGTTGGTACGCGCTGCGCGTCAAGCAGGAGGATGTGCTGCCGCCGGAATTACAGGGGCCGGGGCGCTCGATCAAATCCGGCTATAACACCAGTTGGATTGAAAATCTCGTCAAGGATGGGGCCAGCAGCGCCGCCATGAGCACGCTGCACAAGACGATGGATGAGGATGGCTGGAATTGGGCGCAGGGCGCAGACCCCTCGACGGTGATGTCGCGCTATGTGTCGGATGACACAGAAGACCGCTGGAATATTTACGTCCAGGTGCGCGACGAAGAGAGTTTCTGCATCGTCTACAGCATCTGCCCGGTGACTGTGACGGAGCAAGAACTGCCACAGGTGATGGAGTTCATCAGCCGCGCCAATACCGATCTGCCGATTGGCAATTTTGAAGTCAATCACGACACCTTTGAAGTGCGCTTCAAGACGAGCCTCGATTATGAGGGCGGTGATCTGACGCCCGCTCTGGTGCGCCAACTATTGCGGGCCAATGCCGCCATGACCGAGCGCTATCTGCCCGGCCTGAAAGCGCTGGTTGAAGACGCAGCGGATGTGCTTGAGGCGCTGCGGCTGGTCGAAGAATAAGATGCGGCGCAATCCGGGAGTGCTCGTCGCGCTGATTGTGATGGGCGTGGCGTTTGTCGCGCTGCTGGTGTTTGGCATCAGCCAGCTTCAAAAGAACGATACTGTGCCGATTTTCTCTACGAATGTGTGGCACATCGTGCCTGATCAACCCGCGCAGCTTGTCTGGCAGATCGATACCACATGCCTGAGCAGCAGCACCATCCCGAACGGCGCTGTGGCGATTGTCGGGTCAGAGGTGGTGTTTCATCAGCAGTGTCTGCCGGGGATTTCTGTGCTCAAGGCGGTGGCGGTGACAGCCGATACCACAAGCTGGTTTGCTTCGTCACCCTCCTCATCGCAGCTTGTCGCTGTTGAAGATGGGGTGGTCAATGTCGAGGACAAGACTCGCCTCATCAAATACGATCTCACGGGACGCGAGGTGTGGCGCAAGGATTGGCCCGCGCAGAGCCTTGTGCGCGTGAGCGTCTCTTCTGATCGTCTGTATGCGGCGCAGGCCAACACGGTAGATGTGCTGTCCGTCCAGACAGGCAAGCCGATAGCCTTGTTCACGGGTGGGCGCTTTATCGCTCAGTTGGGCGCTATACAGGTGAAGCACAGCAAGGATGGCCTCGCTCTTGTGACATCATCGGCCTCTCAGACGATTCGCATGGCAGAGGTGGCGTCTCTCTCGCGTGAGACGCTGTGGCTTGATCGGCGCGATGCGCTGGTGTTTGTATCGGCGTCGTCAGGCGTGGTCGATGCCTATGATATCGCCTCTGGCGAACGGCGCTGGACGATCAAGGCGGACGCTCTGTCTGCGCCGCTGCTGGTGGGCCAATGGATCGCCCTTTACACCGTTGCCAATACGCTGGATATCTATGATGCTCAGACAGGCGAACGAGCGGCATCGATTGTGCTGCAACGGGATGGCGGACAGAGTGGGCGAGTGCATCTGGCGGGCGCGGGTGGCGTGGTGGTGATGGCCTTCGCGGATATTCACGAGGTGATCGCTGTGCGGTTGACTGGGCCGCTTGCTCCGTAAGGCAGGAGAATTAGAGGTTATTAACCAATGGTGCAAGTCTAAAATTTGAGGTGAGATTATCGTAGGGGCGACCCATGGGTCGCCCCATACCCGTCAGGTTAAGCTTCTCATCTTTCTCAGAAAGGGCGAACACCCTGAGAGGGCGATCATTTTCGTCCGTTTTTGCCCTCCCCGACCCGCCTCAAATGAGTCGTTGTCACCGATCTGGGGC
>DAOTUR010000243.1:0-2678 GCA_034436915.1 Anaerolineae bacterium | reverse complement strand
CGGATGCCTCCTTCGTGATGATTGACGGTTACGGTGGGGTGCTCTGGGAGCAGATGCGTCATCAACTCGATGCGGCGTTGAAGCGGCTGGGTCGAAAGGTGGTCTGGTTTGATATGTGCGATTATTATCGACCCGAAGACGAGATCAACGCGCTCACGGCTTCTGCGCTTGGCGGCGATGATCCCCTGTTTGGCACACGCTTTGCGGGCGGCCTGCAAGATTTTTTCTGCGCCGATCTGCCCACGCCCGATGCCCCATTGAGTATTGTGTACGGCTGCGGGGCGGCCCTGTGCCATTGGGAGGGGCCACTGGTCTACATGGATGTGCCGAAAAACGAAATTCAATTCCGCTCACGCGCCGGGGCTGTTCTCAATCTTGGAGCGAGCCAACCGGATAGCCCTAAAGCGATGTACAAACGCTTCTACTTTGTCGATTGGGTGGTGCTCAACGCACACAAGGCACAACTGCTGTCTCGGATCGATTGGATGGTGGACGAACAGCGCCCCGACGAAATTGCCTTCACCTCTGGCGATATGCTGCGCGAGGGCCTTGCCCGTATGACGCACAGCCACCTGCGGCCTCGTCCCTGGTTTGAGCCGGGTCCCTGGGGCGGCCAGTGGATCAAGCAGCAGATCCCGGAGCTGCCCCAGGATGTGCCCAACTACGCCTGGTCCTTTGAGGCGATTGTGCCGGAGAACGGCCTCATCTTTGAATACGATGGGCGCTTGCTGGAGGTCTCGTTTGATTGTGTGATGTTCTGGGATCATCGGGCGGTGTTGGGGCGGGCCGCCGCACGTTTTGGGACGGAATTCCCGATTCGCTTTGACTTCCTCGATACGTTCGATGGCGGCAATCTCTCGGTGCAGTGTCACCCGCGCCCGTCGTATATCAAGCAGCATTTTGGCGAAAATTTTACCCAGGATGAAACCTATTACATCCTCGACTGCAAGCCTGACGCCCATGTCTTTCTTGGCTTTCGCGAGGATATTGATCCCACTGCCTTTCGTCGGGCGTTGGAGACGAGCTTCCAGCAGTCATCCCCTATCGTGGTCGAGGATTACGTCCATGTCGAGGCCGCCCATCAACACGACCTCTTTCTGATCCCCAACGGCACGATTCACTGTGCGGGCCGCGACGTGCTGGTGCTGGAAATCAGCGCCACGCCCTATATTTTTACCTTCAAAATGTACGATTGGATGCGCCTGGATCTGGAGGGCAAACCCCGCCCTCTCAACATTGAACGTGCGATGGACAACCTGTACTTTGACCGTAAAGGCGGCTGTATTCCGCGTGACTTTATCGCGCATCCCTCTGTCATCGCGCAGGGCGACGGATGGCAAATTGTGCATTTGCCCACGCACCCGGATCATTTTTACGATGTACATCGGCTCGATTTTGAGCGCGAAATCACCATCCATACCGACGACACCTGTCACATCTTAAGCCTCGTTGAAGGGGAAGAGATCACCCTGGAGACGGCCAACGGCATGACACAGCATTTCCATTATGCCGAAACATTCATTATTCCGGCGGCGGCACAGTACTACCGATTGATCAATACAGGCGCGTCTCCGGCCAAAGTCGTCAAAGCCTTTGTCAAAGCGGAGGCGGTCTAATGAGTGCATACGTACTTGGGATTGATGGGGGCGGCACAAAGACCCGCGCCATCATCCTGGATCAGGACGGCAAAGTCTGCGGGAGTGGTATCGCTGGCCCCTCGAATTATGACGATCTGGGCGTTGAGGCGGCCTATGCCAACGTGAGCGCGGCAGTTGAGCACGCACGCGGGCAAGCAAGCTTAGAGGCATCGCCGTTTGACGCGGTCTTCTTAGGGATGGCGGGCGTGGTGTCGGAGGCGGATCATGCCGTGATCCGCACGATGGCCGAGCGCCTGAACCTGAGTGCGCAGGTCGGCGTCGATCATGACTGCCGTATCGGGCTGGCGGGTGGTTTGAGCGGACGCCCTGGCATCGTCTTGATTGCGGGCACAGGCTCATCGTGTTATGGACGACGGGCGGACGGCCAGAACTGGCGCAGCGGCGGATGGGGAGGCCTGCTGGCTGATGAAGGCGGGGCCTACTGGTTTGGCGTACAGGCGATGCAGGCGGCGGTGCGGGCCTATGATGGTCGCGGCCCCATGACGACCCTCCTGCCTGCTGTGCAGGCGGCGCTTAAGATTGACGATCTGAACGACATCATGCACCGTGTCTATGTGCAGACCATGACGCGGACGGACATCGCGGCCCTGGCTCCCCTGGTCACACAGGCGGCCCACGCGAAGGATACCATCGCCCTCATGCTGCTAGAACGCGGCGCGGTTGAACTCGCGGCCTGTGTCACGGCTGTGGCCGCCCATCTGGAGATGCGCGAGGCCGAGGTCGTCCTGGTCGGTGGCATGTTTGAGGTGGGTGATTTGCTGCCGCTGCACACGCTGCTGGACGAGACGCATTTTTCGCTGCATAGACCGGAGCAATCGCCTGTGATGGGCGCGGGGCTGCTGGCGCTCAACATGCTATCTGTAGCGCGTCAGTAGGGGCGCGATGTATCGCGCCCATACCCGTCAGGTTAAGCTTCTCATCTTTCTCAGAAAGAGTGAACACCTTGAGACGGCGGCCATTTTCTCCCATTTTTGCCCTCCCCGACCCGCCTCAAATGAGTCGTTGTCACCGATCTGGGGC
>DAOTUR010000242.1:0-11608 GCA_034436915.1 Anaerolineae bacterium | reverse complement strand
TTAAATAATAAATATCTCTCCATGTTTTCCATTGACCTAAATTATTGACCAGATAATCAAGCACAAGAGTTAACAAAGGATGAAGTGATGCCTAAAAACCAGCCTGAGTAGTTACTTATTTTCAGGTGGGCGACCCATGAGTCGCCCCTACATTCGATACTTATTTGTACAAGATCGCGCGATCCTACGCCTTCAACACGTCCAAAACGGGCCGCAGGATCGCCCCGCCGCTGCTGTGCATCAACGCCTCAAGCAGTTCGCGGTTGGCCTGCAAAACGCCTGCTGCGCTGCACACCGCCGCCGCATGTTCATAATCGGCCTGCGTCTCTGGCAGTTCGTACTGATGCAGCAGCGAAAGGCCCGCATGACTTAAGGCCCGCGCATAAATCACACGGTACAGGCCATCCGTCAGACTGAGGATGATATTCGCCCGTTCAATGGACTGAGTGAAGATCGCAACGGCCTCTTCCTCTTTCTGCTGGCGGGTGAGCACAACGCCGTACAGCGCCAGCGCCACAGGCAGATTCAGCACCTCATCCTGATCGATGATGAGTTGGAGTGTGCGCTGTGCCGCCAACAGATCACCATTGAGCAGATAGGCAATCGCAAGATAGGTGCTCTTATAGCTCATCTCGCTCATCAACTGGTTGATGTCGGTCAGTTGCAGCGCCGCTTCCAGTTCGTGAATAGCGGCGGCATACTCGCCCTGCGCGATCCGTACCACGCCCAGATCGCCCTGGTTAATGGCAATCCCGCGTGCATCGCTCAGAGAGGCATATGTTTCAATCGCCTGATGAAAATAGCCCTCCGCCTCATCATACTGGCCCAGGAGATACGACACCCAGCCCATGCCGCCATACACATCGGCTATGCCCACCTGCCGTGAGGCGTTTTCATACAGCGTGCGGGCCTGATCCCAATAATCCCGCGCTTTGGCAAAGTGACCGAGATCATAATAGGCCCAGCCCAGACTGTTAAAGACATCGCCGTCATCCACCGGGTCAGCGGTTGCCAGCGCCAGAACCTGCGCCTGCTCATAGCAGCGCACCGCGTCCAGCGTGCGGCCCGCGCTGCGATAGGCATCCCCCAGGCGCAGCAGAACCACCTGCCGCACATCGGGTTCTGTGAGCGGCGGCAGAAGCGCCTGATACTGGCGCACGAGATCATTGTAAGCCCCGACAGGCGTCAGATAGGCCGCATCGAAGGCCAGCAGCAGATGGGCCGCCCGCGTCGTATCGCCGCTCAGGATGCGATGGGTGATCTCAGCTTGATAGGCCGCAGGCGTCTGATACGGGGTGATCTGGCGCTGCACCGCATCATCGGCAATACGACGGTGCAGCGTGCCGCGACTTAAGCCTGTTTCGCCTGCTGGCAGCCGCGCATAGGCCGATTCGGCGTCGATAGGATGCAGCGAGAGCGTGTCGTCCTGCTGGTTGTATTTGAGGAAGAAGGCCCGCACTAAACGATTCAACACATGATGCAGATCGATATTGGTTAGATAATCCGCCGCAATCCGCATTAAGGTCTCACGCGGGACAGACTGCTGAAAGGCCGCTGCAATCGTCAGTACATGCTGTGAGGCTTCGTCCAGCCGCTCTAGGGCGCTCTCGACCAGTGCCGCGACTTCGCCCGTAAGCAGGGTATTGTTCTGGACGAGCCGCTCAGGATTCAAGAAGGCATCTTCCAGCAGTAGCCCCACCGCCGCCTCCAGCGCACGCGGATAGCCGTTGGTGATCGTCGCAATCTGCTCAAGCAGGTCAACGGGTGCATCGCGTAGTTTGGCCGCATTATCGGGATCGCATTTTTGCAGTAGCGCCACGCTCTCCTCAACGCTCAAGCCCTGATCGAGCATGATCGCCCGTTCACGAATCTTGAGATGACGCGGCAGCGCCAGCGGCTCGCGGCTGGTGACGATGACGCGCAGCGCCCCGCCCTGCTGCAAGGCGGATTTGAGGAACAATTCCAGATCTGAGGTGAGCGCCCCGGTGGAGCGATCTTGCAGCGTTTCCAGATTGTCGAGCAGGAGCAGATAATTCCCCGTGCTCAGGCGCTCGAACAGGGCGGCAATCTGCCGTTCAGATTCAGCGCGTTCTGTGGGCCGATCCTCCGAGGGCAGCAGGCGATCAAAATCATGCAAAATCGTGCTCAGGCTGATGCCTGTGCTGGCGGCACTGAGCAGCACAGCGCCCGTGTAGGTCTCGCTCTTGAGCGCTGCCTGAATCACCTGACAGGCCAGCGCTGTTTTGCCGACGCCTGCCCGCCCATAAATGCCGATCAGGGGGATGCGCTCGGCGAGGTATTTTTGAATCTCAGCCTGTTCAGCCTCGCGCCCCACATAGCGCTCGATCACCAGTGGGAACGGATTCACGACGATAGTAGCCGACCTTGAGGAGAGAGGCACGCTGATCATGCGCTGGCTGACCTCGCGCTGGAAGAGATAGCCCACGCCCGGCTCGGTCAGAATATACTGCGGCTCGGCGGGGTTGTCCTCCAATTTGCGGCGCAGGCGGCTGATATAAGTGTGGACGTAATCGCTCTCGCTGCCATATTCCATGCCCCACACTCGTTGCAGCAGCGTGCGATGACTCAGCACCTGATTTTTATGCTGCACCAGCTCACCGAGGAGCGCCCATTCAGTGCGAGTCAGGCGCACAGGCTTGTTATCTCGCAGAAGGCGATACGCCTGTAAATCGATCTCGAGCTGACCAGCCCGAATCATCTCCCCCATAATAGATGTTCCTTTTATATGTTGTGATTTTTGCAGAGTGAGATTAGTTATATCAAATGTAGAGACGCTTTGCGCCTGTCACTTGAGAATATAAAAAAAAGAGGCAGCGGATTTTCATCCCCTGCCTCATCCATCATAGGAGAGCAATAATTTTAAACTTGGCCCGTTTGGAGGAGGGTTTGATAATACAGCGCACTGCGTTTTGGCGTGCGGCGCTGCGTCTGGTAATCCACATGAAAGAGGCCGAAGCGTTTGGTGTAGCCATAGCCCCACTCGAAGTTATCCATGAAACTCCACGCGAAGTAGCCCTTGAGAGGAACGCCCTCTTCAATCGCCTCTCCACAGGCCGTCAGATAGCCTTGATAGAAGGCCACACGGCGCGGGTCTTCCAGCACATCGCCCTCCACTGTCTCAGGCTCAGGGAAGGCCGCGCCATTCTCGGTGATGTAAATCGCGCCCGGATGGTATTCGTTCTCGACACGCACGAGTTCGGCACGCAGCCCTTCGGGGTAAATCTCCCAGCCCATATCCGTCCAATCGCCTTCATGCGAATAGGACTTCCAACGCGACGGATTCTCAGGGTCGGCCACGACCATCCAGCGCATGTAGTAATTGATGCCCAGGAAATCAATCGGCACAGCGGCCTTTTTGATCTCATCCAGATCCAATCCATCGAGGATCGGCCTCAGATGCTCGACCAGATTGGCGGGATACGTGCCCTTATAGATCGGATCGAGGAACCAGGCGTTGGCATTGGCCTCGGCCAGCGCTGCCGCCTTGATATCTTCCGGTTTATCCGTCCCTGGCTGCTGCGGACACAGGTTGAGCGTGATGCCGTGCAGAGCAGTGGGCGCGTGCTGGCGTAAGATCGGGATGGCTGCCCCATGCGACAGCAGCAGATGATGCGCGGCGCGATACGCCTGCACCGGGTCTTGAATGCCGGGGGCATGACGCCCAATCTCATAGCCCAGGAAGGCGGAACACCAGGGTTCATTGAGGGTGATCCACCCCTTGACGCGATCCCACAGAGCCTTGACGACGATTTCGGTGTAATCCGCGAACCAATCGACAATTTCAGGATTGGCCCAGCCGCCGCGATCTTGCAGCGCCTGTGGCAGATCCCAGTGATACAGCGTAGCCCAGGGCTGAATCCCCTTTATCAGCATCTCATCGACTAGGCGGCTGTAGAAATCCAACCCCGCCTCGTTGATCTGGCCGACGCCCTGCGGCAAAATGCGCGGCCACGAGATCGAGAAGCGGTAGGCATCTACGCCCACGTCTTTCATCAGCGCAATATCCTGGGGATAGCGATGGTAGTGATCACAGGCGATTTCGCCCGTCCCTCCATCCAGCACCATGCCCGGCGTGCGTGAGTAGCGCGTCCAGATGCATTCGCCGCGCCCATCCTCAAGCTCTGCGCCTTCAATCTGATAGCTGGCGGTGGCGACACCCCAGAGAAAATCCTGCGGGAACTTCATGATATGTCCTGTGTGGTTTTGGTTACATCTTATTGCGCGGCTGGAAGACGATTTCGAGGGCAAGCCGATAGCCCTCCAGACGCTCCTGGGCATCCGCAATCTGGGGAATACCTGTGATATGCGCGATGCGCCGCCGTCCACTCTGTTGGATCAAATGGCGCACAAGCGTCTGCGCCCCACCAACATTGTCAACCGTCACATAGCTCAACCGATCTTCATAGCCAATCGGACGATCTACCATAACAACGGGAATCTGCAAGTTGAGCAGATACGGCATAAACGGGTGATCGGCTTTTAAGGAGGGGACGATCAAGCCATCAGTGAGATGCTGGCGTGACACACGCTGCACAAGCTCATCGGCGTCTTTATCCGCCTGACCCAACCATAAAAGCATCGCGTAGTTACGTTTGAGGAGACCTTCGCTGATCCCCTGGAGCAGCATGGGGAAATACGTGTTATCGCCGAAAAAAACGACCATGTCGTTTGTGATGACAACACTGATGATCTGAGTGCGTCGTGTGACCAGAGCGCGGGCCGCCGCATGAGGGCGAAAACGCTCTTTTTCAATCACGGCCATGACCCGTAGGGTCGCTTCACTCACGTAGCGATCATTGTTGATCACCCGTGAGACAGTCGAGCTCGAAACACCAGCTTGACGCGCAATATCTTCCAGATTCATCGTAAAAACACTTTTTTCCACAGTAATTTGTTTCTGGGAGCGCTCCCAGAAGTCTGATACCACTCTAACACTCTTTTTTGGTCATGTCAAGTTAGAAATATAAACTAACTAACGCAAAGTATAGAAGACTTTTTTCGCTGTCGCAATGTTTTTTGTGTAAGCTGTCTAAAAATTTGCTTTCGTACAACTCACCCAATGCGAACGTTGCAAGTTTTGGTCATTGACGTGAAGCGGAGACTGCTATAATGCCCGCCGTACCCTGCGGCAAGAGCGCTGTATGCATATTATCGACGCCCTATGAGCACACGAGATGGGTCATATACCAGCTCGGTTGTGTTTTTATGCTGCGGGCGTCTTCATCAATCCTAACAACAAGCCTCGAAAGGTTTTCTATGACTATTGAACTCATCGCGCCGCACGGCGGGACATTGATTAATCGCCTGCTCCTCGCCGACCAGCGTGAGACGGCGCGTGAGCGTGCCGCCGCCCTCCCCCAGATCGTCCTCACCGATGCGAATTTGGCGGATCTTGAGATGATTGCCACAGGCGGTATGAGTCCCCTCACAGGCTTCATGCAGCAGGCCGACTATGACTCGGTTGTTCACAATTTACGCCTCGCCAACGGCCTGCCTTGGTCGATCCCGGTGACACTGGCGGTTGACAGTGAGTTTGCCGCAGGCGTGCAGGAAGGCCAGCAGGTCGCCCTGGTCGAGCAAACAGAAGCAGGCACGACGACGCTTCTGGCTGTGCTGACGGTGGAACAGAAATACACCTATAACAAGGAAGAAGAAGCCCAAAACGTCTACCGCACGACGGAGACAGCTCATCCTGGTGTGGCGCGTCTGTATAAACAGGGCGATGTGCTGCTTGGCGGCCCAATTGATGTGATCGAACTGCCAGAGCGCACGCGCACCGAATTTCCTGATCTGCGTTATACCCCGGCGCAAACACGGGCTATCTTTCAAGAGCGCGGCTGGCGGCGCATCGTCGGCTTTCAAACGCGCAATCCGATTCATCGCGCCCATGAGTACATCCAGAAGACCGCGCTCGAAATTGTCGATGGCCTGTTTTTGCATCCACTGGTGGGCGAAACAAAATCGGATGATATCCCCGCCAAAACCCGCGTCGAGAGCTACAAAGCCATCCTTGCCAGCTACTACCCGGCCTCACGGGTGCTGCTGGGCGCATTCCCGGCGGCCATGCGCTATGCAGGCCCCCGCGAAGCCATCTTCCATGCGATGGCCCGCAAAAATTATGGCTGCTCACATTTCATTGTGGGCCGCGATCATGCAGGTGTGGGCAAATACTATGGCAGTTATGATGCCCATCATATCTTCGAGCAGTTCACAGCGGATGAACTGGGCATTATTCCCCTGTTCTTTGAGCACACGTTTTATTGCAAAAAGTGCGGCGCTGTCGTCAGCCTCAAGACATGCCCGCACACCGCTGCTGATCATATCGTCCTGAGCGGCACACAGGTGCGCGAGATGTTGAGTCGCGGCGAGGACTTGCCCGTCGAGTTTACACGGCCCGAAGTCAGCCATATCCTCATGAACGCGGTGCGCGGCGAGGCGTAATCGAGACAGAGGGCGCAAACATAGCGCCCTCTTCAATAATGCAGAGCGAAACAACGTCATGTGACCTATTATGACGCATTGCTAAGAGCTGTGGCTCTTTATACAGGCCTATGATTTTAAAGTTTTTTACAATGCTTAAGTTGATCGTAAGGGTTCAATGAAAATTAAATAGAAAATTGAGTACAGCTTTATTAACCCATTCCTCACATGTAGCCCAAAACTTCAAGAAAACTTCATAATGATTGGCTACTCTCTGCACAGAGTGGACATGTGCAGGCATTTCTGCGTCTTTTCCGCTTCTTAAAAAACCTTTCTATAATTTACTATAGGAGCCAAGCATGAAGCGTCTTACTCGTTTTCTGCTCACAGGCGCTGTTGTCACGGTTTTGAGTGGAGCAGCCTTCCCGCTGTTCGCTCAGGACAATGCAGCAGCAGGCCAGGGCGGGCCAGTTATTCTCAGCAACATTGGCGACGATCCCAGCACATTTATTCCTTTTATCGCTGGTGATGGGACGTCTCTTGAAGTCACGGGCCTGATGTATCCCACCATTATTGCAGGCGATCCTAAAACGTACCTGGAAACACCCAATACCCCCGGTGGCATGGCGGAATCCTGGACGTATGATGAGACCGGAACCATTCTGACGCTTAAGCTGCGCCAGGACTTGAAGTGGAGTGATGGCACGTCGATCACAGCGGATGATTATCTGTGGGCCTATCACGCGGTCAAATCGGGCCTGACATCCTCGCCGCGCACGGGTGTGCTGTATCAGTTGGATGATGGCACAGTTACGGGCGGCACAATCTTCGATGTCCAAAAAGTCGATGATTACACCCTCACCATCACATTGGGAACGGCTGAAACCGATGCTGATGGCAAATGGACGGGCAAGGTTTTGCCCAACTGCGTCGCCTTGAGCGATATTAACGATATTACCCCGGTTCCGAGCAAAGACTTTGAGGCCCAGTTCGGCTCAGATTATGCGGCGATGGAGGCTGATCCCTATTTTGTCGCCTCGACATGGGGGCCGTTCCAGAAGCCATATCCTGAATTCGGCGTGCAGGTGAGCATGGAACCCGATCAGGCATACCCGGATGCCACTCTGGGCTATGTTAGCCCATCGGCCTGGATTTATCGCCAGGTTGATAACAGTGAGGTTGAATATACACGGTTCCTGGCGGGCGATTACACATACGTGTCTGTGCCGCCCAATAAACAGAACGAAATGCGCGACAACCCCAAATACGCGGGGCACATCATTGAATACCCTGCCAATGGTTACAACTACATGGGCTATAACCTCGCTGATCCGAAGAACCCGCAACCAGGGCGTGATGCCGATGGCAATCCAATTCCCCAGGGCGAACACCCCATCTTCGGTGATGTGAAGGTTCGTCAGGCGCTCGCCCATGCGGTTGACGTGATCGCTATGATCGGTACACGGGCGGCGGATGGCAAAGAGGCCACCGGTATCCTCCAGGGCAATGCCTACCCCATTGTGACCCACAATCATCCGGGTCTGTCGTGGGTTGATCCGCAGCTTGAGCCGTATACCTATGATCTCGAACTGGCTGGCAAGATGCTGGATGAGGCCGGTTGGATGGACAAAGATGGTGACGGCGTGCGTGAATGTCATGGCTGCAAGTACTCCAAAGATGTCGATCCTTCGTTTGAAGGCAAGCCGCTTGAATTCAGCCTGCTGACCAATGCCGGCAACAAAACCCGTGAATCCTACGGGGAAACCATCAAGACCCAGTTCGCAAAAATCGGTGTAACAGTGAATTTCTCGGCCATCGAATTCGGGGCTTTGCTTGAAGCAAAGGACAAACAAACGTTCGATGCCATTATCATCGCCTGGGGGCTAGGTCTCCCGTTTGATCCTGATGGCACCTTTGCCTTTGGCAGCGGATCGGACATTCCGGAGTCGGGCTTCAACGCAGGCTCGTATTACAATCAAGAGTTGGAAGACCTGTGGAAACAGGCGGTCAGCGTGCCGGGCTGTGCACGAGAAGATCGGATTGATCTGTATCGTAAGGCCATGAAGATCATCTATGATGAGCAGCCTTACCTGTTCCTGTATGCCCGCAATGAGATGTACGTTGCACAGCCAAACGTCGGCAACTGGGACCCGCTCCCGTATAACCCGACATGGAATCTGGACGCCTGGACCATCGACAACTAAGTACTAGAGCGGCCTCTCATCGAGAGGCCGCTTCTCTAAGGTTGTGTTGACATTTCACCCCTCACCCCAACCCCTCTGTGGGAAAGGGGTTGGGGTGTAGGACACAAGCGTGAAAATACAAAATGTCAACAGAACCTAGCAGAGAGGTCTGGAGCCTTCCACGCCTCTCTACTATCATGCGATACCCATTGAGTCTTAGGGCAATATTATGTTCCGTCATATTTTTCGTCGTTTAGCGCAAGCCATCCCCACGCTTTTTGGCGTGACACTTCTCTCCTATATGATTATGGCCGCTGCCCCGGGTGGGCCTGGGACACTCATGAATTACAGTGAGAAACCGAACAAGAATGCCCAGGCTCAGGTTGACAAAAATATTGAACGCCTCGGCCTCAATGATCCCTGGCCCATTCAATACCTCGTGTGGCTCACAGGCAATGATTGGATGCACGCGGTGGGCCTCAAAAATCTTGACTTCGACAAAGATGGAAAGCCTGACAAGAGTTTGCTCCATTACGGCGTTTTACGTCTCGATTTTGGCAAATCGTTTAAATATAAACGGGATGTGAGCGACCTGATCGGTGAGCGTATTACGGCGACGCTTGAGTTGGGCATTGCATCGCTTATCGTATCAATCTGTATTGGCGTCCCAATTGGCATTCTCGCCGCCATCTGGCGCGGCGGGCGGTTCGACAATTTCACCCGCGTGATGGCTGTGCTGGGCAGCGCTGTTCCAACGTTCTGGTTTGGGCTGCTGCTGCTGTCGTTCTTTGGCCTCACACTGGGCATCGCCTGGGCGCGAGGGGGCCGATGTGACCTCAATGCCAGCGCCCGAAATCGAGGCTGTCCGCCGATCTATTTGCGGCTTGAATATTTGATTATGCCGACAATTGTGCTCTCTTATGGCGGCATTGCAGGCTATTCGCGCTATATGCGGACAGCCATGCTCGATACCATCAACAGTGATTATATTCGCACCGCCCGCGCCAAAGGGCTGACCAATCGCGCCGTCTGGTTCCGCCATGCGGCCCGCAATGCGATGATTCCCCTCGCCACCTTCCTCGGCCCTGCTCTCGTTGGCGTCTTGGGGGGTGCGCCCATCAGTGAGCAAATCTTCTCGTGGCCGGGCCTGGGTAAATTCCTCGTGGATGCTGTCTCAGGCCGCGATTACCCGGTGGTCATGGCATCGGTGCTCATCAGTGCTGTGCTGACAGTGTTGGCGTTTCTCATCTCTGATCTGGCTTACGCGGTTGTTGACCCGCGCATTCGCTTCTAAGGAGAGGCCCATGACAAGCAATGTTGCCATCTTAGATGACAAGTCTAAAGAACAGATCAAAAGCCGCAGTCATTGGCAGCGAGCGGCGATGCGCCTTCGCAAAGACCGCCTGACGCTGCTGGCGCTTGGCGTCATCATCTTCCTGATTGTGTGTACGGTGTTTGCCAACCCCATCAGCCGTTATATTATTCATCAGGACCCTGTCGCTGAAAACCTGAGTAATATTCTCGCCAAGCCGAGCGTCGATCATGTCTTTGGGACGGATCATAAAGGGCGTGACATGCTGTCGCGGCTGCTGTTCGGCGGTCAGATCTCGCTGGCCGTAGGCTTCTTTGCAGCGGCGCTCTCGATCTTCATTGGCGTGTCACTTGGGCTGATCACAGGCTACTATGGCGGCCTTGTGGATGACTTTTTCAACTGGTTTGTCACTACACTGACCTCCATTCCAGGCTTGTTCCTCCTGCTCATTATCGCCTCAGTGTACTCAGCAGGGCCTGTAACGCTGATTCTTGTCCTGGGCTTCATCGGCTGGACGGGGACAATGCGGCTGGTGCGCGGCCAGACCCTCGCCCTGCGCGAACGTGAGTTCGTGGTGGCGGCGCGGGCGATGGGATCATCCGACATCCGCCTGATGGCACAGCACATCTTCCCGAATCTGATCTCGATTGTCATCATCACGCTGGCGATTGATATTGGGGCGCTGATCCTGACCGAATCGGCGCTGAGTTTCCTGGGCTTCGGCATCAGTCCGCCAGATCCGTCCTGGGGCAACATGCTTAACAATGCCCAGGAGTATTTCACGACGGCTCCCTTGTTGGTGCTGGCCCCCGGTGCGCTGATCACGCTCACGGTGTTGTGCCTGTATGTCATCGGCGATGGCGTGCGTGACGCGCTCGACCCGACCATCAATCCGTAAAACGGCGGCTCGTAGGGGCGAAGCGTGCTGGTAATTATGCATAATCGTGGTGTATCGGTTTTCGCCTCATGCAATGGGTTCGCAACGGGTCACAGCGTTTTTGTAGGGGCGCAATATATTGCGCCCCTACATTTGCCCATCAGTATGACTCAGTTGCGAAGGAACGCCAAAGGCTGCGCCGCCTCAATCATCCAGCCCATACACCTTGATGGCATCACTGCTGCCCACCGGGTTGTAGCGCCCGATCAGCACCCAGAAGACAAAGCTGATGAACAGCGCCAGCGCATACGCCACCAGATTTTGCGGGCGCAGCGCTTCGTTCGGGTGCAGCATGAGCAGGAGCATCATGAAGGGGATGAAATAGCGCGCCAGCCGCTTGCGCCGCGCCTCAATCCGCTGCGCCAGAATCAACAAGATGGTAAAAAACATCGTCACCGCCGCAATATAGCCACCGTTCATGTTTACGCCTCCAACGCCTCATCCAGATAGGTCGATCACATATGCAAAAAAATTGTAGCGGAAATGGCTCAGACAGCCCGCTCTCATTCGCTTAGTGTTCAGGGAATGTGCTATAATTTCCCCAGTTTGCGCGACAGGTGTAACAGGGTCAAGAACCATTTGACCTCGGCGGCGCAAGTGCTTAGGGAGAGCCAGAGGTAAGCATCCCCATCCCTGAAGGGAGGGGCTTTTAGCCCTAGTGCTTACCAGACTTGGCCCGCAAGGGCTCCGTTAGAGACGAATAGATAGGCACTTCGGGATGCCTCACCAGTTCCG
>DAOTUR010000241.1:0-11936 GCA_034436915.1 Anaerolineae bacterium | reverse complement strand
ATTCTCGCTGGCGATTGGCGGCACAGAATTTACGCCGTTTGCCCTCAATGCTGTCGTCGCGGCCACGCCAGAGCAAAAAGACGCGCCCGCGACTCTGCCGGGCGATACGGGCGTGATCGTCTGGTCACATCTGCCCACATCGGCCAATGGGCATACGGTCTTTGCGGCGGGCGGATCGCTGGCGTATGGCGCGGCGACCTGGTGGGGCGAAGGCGATACCCCTTCGCGGCTGAACACAGGCGATGCGCTCTCGCTGACGATGGATGTGGTGCTGTCTACGGCTAATACCACGCCCAATCTCGCTTTGCAGGTGCGCGGTCATCTGGCGTTGGAGCGGATTGCCGACGAAGACGGTCAGCCTGTTGCGACCTCTGCCGATTTGATTAATGGCTGGACAAGTCGTCAGACGCGGGCGGGCCTGCCCATCTTGAGCGCCGAGGCTCCGATTGATATCGGCTATTCTGCCGACGCGCCGACCACCCTGAGCGAGAACACCCTCAAAGCCACGCTCAAGTTTGCGCTGCCCTTGCCCGCTGATCTGCCCGCAGGACTGTATGTGCCGATTTTTCGCGGTGATATTCGCGTGGGCGACAGCGAATGGAGTGATTGGTACGCCAACCGTCTGTTGAGCACACTTGGCACAGTGCCTGTGGGCCGCGATCCGTCAGGCGATTCCACCATGCGCCTGCCTGTGGCGCTGCAAATGGGCGCGATGAGCACGCCACACATGCTGTGGACGCTGTTCCAGGCCGAGAGCAGCGATGGCGCAACGGGCCTTGTGCCTGTGGGCGCACAACATCTCGCCCTGAGCAATCAGCAGCGCTACAGCCCGACCACGCTGGTACTGCCGCCGGGCCGCTATCCGATTGAACCGTATTTGCCGAGCCTGTTTGCGCCCAATTTCTCGTCGCTTGGCGGGCCGCGTGTGCCGCTGGCCCTCCCTGGCGGCGAATACAGTGTCACGATTACGCAGCCGAATGCGGGCGTGGATCGGGTTGCGCCGCAGCCCTTTCGTCAGATCGCCTTTGAACAGGCCGCCAATCAGCCGCTGGTGGCCCGCCTGACGACGCTCGATCCACTGCTGACGGATTACCCCTTCACCATGTACGGCATCTATGATCTGACGACGAGCGGCACGATTCAGGATGTGTCCGGCCAGAAGTACACGGGTGGCGGAGCCTACCGCGTCCTGATCGCCGAGCCGCTGGATCTGACGCCCATGACGCCGTTGGGACTGCCGTTTCAGGAGGGCGATGCCTTCCACGCCGGGCTGCGGATTGCGCCCGCCCTGCCCGCCGAAGTGACCGCGACGCTGCGTTATTTCCCATTGGGACAGGACAAGCCCATCCTCTTCACGACAGCAGGACAGGCCAACAATGCGGGCGATTACATGCCCAAAGAAGCGTTTGTCTTCCATGGCGCGGGCGAATATATCGTTGATTACGAGGCCCGCTATACCGATGCCGAAGGCCGTTTGTGGGCCAACAGCATTCGCGGTGCGGGCGTCGTCAGCAGCCTAGACAGCGCCTTGATCGCACATGGGCGGCGCGGGCTGGTCGGCTATGATCGGCAACCGCTGGCATGGTTCGATACGACGGTCTATCCTGATGATGCCCCCGCCCTCGTGCCGCTCCCCTATTGGCCGTATAACAGCGGCGATCTGGTCTTTCTGCCCAATCGCGCTGCAACGGGGTTACTGTCCACGCTGACCATCCAGGACATGCAGGGCCGCTACGCCGCCACCCTGCCCTTTGCCCCCACCACGCAATTGGATTCGCTGCCCACGTCCGACAGCGCTCTCTCTTATGCCTATGTCAGCGCGGTCACGCCCGCGCTGACGGTGCGCCAACTGGTACAGGGCGAGTCAGACGCCGCCCGTCCCTGGTCGATGAGCGAGACGTTTGGTGGGCAAATCGGCGGAGCGGCGCTGCGAACGGGCGATACCCTGCTGCTGTATGGTGGCATCGTCACGCCGGATGATACAGCGGGCTATGCGGCGCTTGGCATCGTCACCAGGGACAAAGACACACTTGAGGTCGTCCCGCCCTTCACGCAGCCTCTTTTTGTCGAGAAGGAGAGCAAACGCTGGATTGATGTCTGGTCGCTCTCACTGACACCCGGCCAGCAGATGACAGTCGGCGATACGCTGAGCCTTGTCGGACAGGTACTCCCGCCGCTGCCCGCGCAGGTGGCCGTAACGCTCACAGCACCGAGCGGCGCGGTTCGCACCGTTGAGGCAACAGCCAATGAGACGGGCTACTTCTACAATCCCGATCAAAATTTTGTGGTCAATGAAGCGGGCGTGTGGCAGATTGTCATGGAGACGCGCTTTGCAGGCCGCACATCGGCGGGCGTCGTTGAGAGGCCGTATACAGGCCGCCGCCAGTTTGACGTGTACGTCACCAGCGATGCTACGTCGATCACGAGCGACCCGCTCACAAGCACGCTGCAAACGCCGGGACAGGCAGTGCAAATCAATCTGACTGTGCCGCAGGGCTGGACGGATGTGAGCGGCTTTTACACCGCCCGCACCGATGGCGTTCTGCTGGGCAGCGGCCCGCTGCTGGTGCAGACAGGCGCGGCGCGGTATGTGTATGCGCGGCTGGAATTGGCGCGACAGTCGACGACGCTGGAGACCGATGGCACAGGCGATGTGATTACGCTGTCATTTTTGCTCAGAGGGATTGATGCGAATGGGCAACCTGTGGCACGCGGGCGCACCTACACGGTTATCAATGGGGTGATTCGGGCGAACCAGGAGTGATGACGAGAGATTTTAAGGAGAACCGAGATGGAAGACGCTGTTTGAAGCACTAACTTAAGGATTTTGTGCTCCTTGTGATGGAATTCGGCTGGCGCGTCGGAGTCGGAGGCTCAAGCCCCCACCTTATCAAACCCAAGCCCACTCAAGGGGGCTGATTTTGGCCTCCTCGCTTTGGAACAGCCCCTTTAGCGGGCTTGTCCTTCGCCAGGCGGAGCTTTCAGCCTCCGATGACAGGACAAAAACGAGGCTGAGGACGGGATATTTGCTTAAGTTGCTGCATCTTCGATGTATTTGGTGTTCATCGCCGCTGTCATCTCATTCAACTGCTCCTGGGTCAGTCCTTCACGAATTTCAGCGGCAGCCTCATGCAGCAACCGGATACGTTCTTGCGGCGTTTTGCCCCGTCCCGGACGCAGTTGGGCCTCGCGCTGGCCGAGATAGAGGCGGAGTTGTTTAATATCATCAAGCGAGAGCGCATCAATCGCTGTTTGGATTTCTTGCAGAGTCATCGGATACCTCCTCGTCTTCGTCCTCATTATACGACATTGATCATCATCTCCGAAGGAATTTGAGCCAGACATAAAGTGCGTTACACTCCACATTCATGATTGCTCCCACTGAGGGATACGATGACCGAGAACTCGCTGAATATGCTCATCACGCAGGAAATTTTGGATATTCTGACAGAAACCTTCGAGTCGGTGAAGGGGATTTATCTGGATCGCGGCACATCGCTGTTTGAGACGCTGGCGACGATCAGCGCCGAAGAAGCCTCGCGCCCCGTCTCGGCCACCTGCGCCACCATCGCCGCCCAGGTCGAGCATGTACGCTACTATCTCGATATTCTGGGCAGCTATATGAACGGGATTAAGCCCGAAAACGTCAATTGGAATGAAATCTGGCAGACGGTGAGCGTGGTCACGCCTCCGGACTGGGAAGCCAGCCAAACCCGCCTGCAAGAGAGCTATCAGCGCACCGTGGCCGCCGTCAAAGGCTTTGAGTCATGGGAGGGCGAAGATCGTCTGGGTGGGGCGCTGGCGCTTTTGGTGCATACCGCCTATCACCTGGGCGAAATTCGTCAGGCGTTGTGTGTGGTGAAGGGAGCGTAGCAGGCCGATCAAACAGGATAATAGGCGCGGGGTCGAAATTAACGGTTTGTTTTCGGGTGGGCGACCCATGGGTCGCCCCTACATTTGGCATGAATGTGTATCGTATGATGCGAGATTTCACCTGACCTCAAACCAGATCGCTCATAAAACCTGCACCCCTCACGGGTCAATCCGCAGGCGCTCCAGCAGATGATCCAGGCCCTGCAACAGTGACGCCGGATCACCCTCATTCAACAGGGGGTAATCGGCAATCGCAATCGGGCCGCCCTTCTCGATCTTTTCAATCTCCTGCCAATCGCGTGCTTCGGCCTCCTGCGGCGTCAAGGGCCGCACCGCCCGATGTGCCAGACGGTCATAGCGCAAAGCACGCGGCGCAATAATCGCCACCACCACCATCGAATCGCCAAATTCGCGGCGCAGCGTGCGATACTCGCTAAAGCTGTAGAGGCCATCCATCACAACGGTGCGCTGCGTTGTGAGCGCCTCACGCAGATGCGGCAGCGCACGCTTGGCAATGGCATCCATGCCATCTTGCGCCCGAAATTCCTCGCGCACGATGCGCTCATGATCGGGCGTCACGGCCCAGCCACGCCGCACAACCTCATTCTCGATGATGCCGCCAAAGCGAAACTGAAAAAATCCGCGTGCTTCCAGATGTTGGGCGCACAGCGTTTTGCCCGCGCCCGGCATCCCCACCAGGGCAAGGGCGCGATAAGGGGACTCGCTCATGCGGTTGTTGCCTCCATCAATCCGGCGCGATTATAGCGGCAAGCGCGGCAAAAGATGAGGGCTTAAAGATAGGGGTTGGAATAGAGGTTGATTGAGGGGACATCAGAATGGAGAACAGACAGGAAGAATTTAACGTAACTCACCTTACGCACCCCCCATAAAATGATGCCGAGAGCGCTGGAATGACCATCAAACCCTTCCTCCTAGCCCCTCCGCACTGTTCAGAGAGGGTGAGCAAAACGCTTGAAGTCCCTCTCCACAACGTGGGGAGGGATTTAGCGAGGGTAAACTGCGTAAGGTGTGATCGTAATTTGGCCCCGCTCTAATTTATCGGGATCAGGCAGCGTTTCACGCGCCGCGACTCCGGCTCACTCACCGTACATGTGGCGATCACATCCACTGGCCCCTGGCGCACTTCAAAATAAGCGCCCGTGTTCCATTTGCTGCTCAACCAGAAGATATCACGGGTAGAGCGGAAGGCGACCACCGTGCGGCAGATATTCGCGGGCGACTCGGTCTTCTCGAAGGTGCGGAAGCCTGAAATATAGACCAGAAGACAGTTATTGGATGATAACTGCTGCGACATGCTCCAATCACTCGCCTGAAAAATTCGGGTTTTTTGGATCACACCGTTATCATCCGGCTCAAACAACCAGAATTGCAGATCGCCAAAACTCCTGGAACTCACGCCTGAGCTATTGCGATTAAACAGCACCAGAGCGCGGCCATCATAATTCAGGATCAGCGGCGTATCGAACTCATCCACCATCTGCAAGCCCGGCGTCGGCGTGAAGGTGGGCGTTGCAGTAAAGGTCGCGGTCTCAGTCGGTGTGGCTGTGCTGGTCATGCTGGGGGTATAGGTGGGTGTGGGCGTGTTGGTGGCCTGCGTGGGGCTGGGCGTGCTGGTCGGCGTAAATGTATCCGTCGCCAGAGCCAGCGCGGTAGCAGTCTCGCCTGCCGTATGGGTTTTCAGATCGGCCTCAGCGGTAGCGGTCTGATCCAGATGGGCCTGGGCCGTCGCGGTGACAAAGCCTGTCGCCTGGACGATGGCGCTGGCCGTATCCTGGGCCGCAGCGGTGCGCGTCAGACGCATGGCGCTGGTAGCTTCAATCGCGGCGGCAATGCGGGCTTCACTGGTCTGGGTGACAAAATCCGCGAATGTCGCTGTCTCCTGAGCGGCGCTGGTTTGATCCGCTCGCATCGTCTCACTGAGTTCAATCGCGGCGGCAATTTGCGCCGACTGCGTTGATGTCTGAACATCGGCCTGGGCAATGGCGGTGCCAGTGGCCGACACATTCACGGACGGCAGCAGCGTTGGCAGCAGCACCAGAGCGCCCACCAGCAAAGCCAACCCGATGCCCGCCCCCAACCATGCCAAACGCCGCCGCCGCGCCTGGGCCAGCACATCGGGCCAGCCGACTTTCTTCATGCTCTGGGTTTTGCTGTTGGGCATGGGCTGATAGGTCGGCCATTCCTCATCGAGCGAGGGCATAGGCCGAGGCAGCGAGGGACGGGGCCGCGAGGCGGTGGCAAAGCGCTGATTTTCATTCATCCGCAGGGCATCGGCCAGTGCCCGAATGAACTCAATGCACGAGCCATAACGCCGCGTCGAATCTTTGTCGAGGCCCTTGAGAATCACCACCTCCGCATCGAGCGGGAAATCGGGCAGCGTGTCGTGCAGCGGCGGCGGCAGATCGCTGATGTGCTTCAGCGCAACGCTCATGGCCGAGGCATCATCAAACGGCACGCGCCCGCTGAACAGCTCATAGGCGATGATCGCCAGCGAATACTGATCGCTCTGCGGCACAGCCTGCGCCGATGAAATGGCCTGCTCCGGCGCGATATAATGCACGCTGCCGAAGGTGTTGCCAATCGTGCCTTCAAGAGCGTTGAGCGCCAGGCCAAAATCGGTCAGGACGCCGTGTCCTTCCGAATTGACGATGATGTTGGAGGGTTTGACATCCCGATGGATGATGTTGTGGCGATGGGCCGAATCGAGCGCCTCGCCCACATCGCCCAGGATACGAATGGCCTCTTCGTGGGGCATCTGGAGGCCCTGCTTTTGATACCCCTTGAGGATTTCGCGCAGGTTGCGGCCTTCGATATACTCCATCGCAATGTAGTAGAGATTATCGTATTGGCCGAATTGATAGACGCGCACGATCCGCGCATGATTGAGGCGGGCAATGGCGCGGGCTTCGCGCAAAAAGCGTTCGCGGTATTCTTCTTCTTCATCGCTGGCAATCAGGCGCGGTTCAATCACCTTGACGGCGGCGTACCGTTCGAGTTTGTCATCATAGCCGCGATACACGCGAGCCATACCACCCGTTCCAAGGATGCCCTCGATACGGTAGTCACCCATTTGGACGCCAATGAGCGGGTCCTGTTGTTGGGATTGGGTCATGCGTCCATCCTGCACGATGAAAAAGAGTTGTTGGTGTGTTGCGCCACATTATAGCGCGAAGACCGCCTGAAAGAAAAGCAGAACCTTAACAGATTTCTAACCATTTCTGCGTGTGTGAGGGCGGTACTAGCCACGATCCAAACCTATGCTACGATAACATGGAGATCAAAAATGGAGGAAACTATATGAGATTTCAACTATTGGGCCGCAGTGGTATGCGCGTGTCTGAGCTTTGTCTCGGCACGATGACGTTTGGCGATGATTGGGGTTGGGGCGCAGACAAAGACAGCGCTCAACAGATGTTCACCGCCTTTGCCGATGCGGGCGGCAACTTCATCGACACCAGTTGCAATTATACCAACGGCACAAGTGAGCGCTTTGTGGGCGATTTTATTCACAGCGAACGCGATCAATTCGTGGTGGCGACCAAATATACGCTCATGAGTCCCGATTCGACGCAGCCCAATCTTGGCGGCAACAGTCGTAAAAATATGATGCGCTCAGTCGAAGGCAGCTTGAAGCGCCTGCAAACCGATGTCATTGATGTGTTGTACTTGCATGTGTGGGACTATCTCACGCCGATTGAGGAAGTGCTGCAAGGGCTGCATGATCTCGTGGCGCAGGGCAAAGTGCTGTATATCGCCATCTCCGATACGCCCTCGTGGGTGGTCTCGATGGCAAATATGATGGCCGAACTGCGCGGATGGCCGCGTTTCATCGGCCTCCAGGTTCCCTATTCGCTGCTGGAACGCGATATTGAGGCCGAACTGCTGCCGATGGCGCGGCACTGGGATATGGCTGTTATGCCCTGGGGCCTGCTCAAGGCGGGCGTGTTGAGCGGCAAATTCCTGCAAAAGGTCGATCAGCCGACGCGGGTGAATGCCGACCAGCTCAAACTCAGCGACAAAGAGATCAAGGTCGTGCAGACCGTCGTCGATATCGCCACAGAGGTCGGTCAGTCGCCCTCACAGGTCGCCATCAATTGGGTGCGCCAGCAAACGCATCGGGCGCAGATCATCCCGATTCTGGGGGTTCGCACGCCGCAGCAGTTGCAGGATAATCTGGCGTGCCTGGAGTGGCGCTTGAGCGATGAGCAGATCACCCGTCTGAGCGAGGTGAGCGCCCTGCCATCGAGTTTTCTGACACGCTTTGCCAGCAGTCCCTATGTCTTTGGCAAAACCAAAGATTTGATTGATGATCATCGCAGGGGTACGCCGCCTGCCTCGTTTTAAGGTTATCTCATGCATCCTGATAAACTCGCGCTGCAAACCAGTCAGGCGGGGATGCGGCTGATGGCGCAGCTTCATCTCTACAATCAGCACGATCAGGAACGCCTCGCGCAGTTCGTGGCCGAGAGCTATCACGATACGCTGATTGCACAGAAAAATGTGGATCAGCGCCTGACCGAACTCCATCAGCAGTATGAGGCATTGGGCCGCCTGAAGATCAAGCAGGTGCTGGCGACGAGTAAGCATCATGTCATCGTGGCCTTGAATGCCGAGCACGATGAGCGCTATTTTTACTATGAACTCAAGGTGGAGGATGATTACCCGCATAAGATCATCTTCCTGCTGTTTGCGCCGCTGCAAGAGGCCGGGTCTTAGCCCCTCGCCCACACCATCAAATTCCGACAGGAGATGTTTCATAATGCCCACGCCCCGCACACACGACATTCTTGAACGCATGACAATTCATACCGATCTGGCCCGCAAGCTGCTCACGGGCTTCATCCGCGATGAGGTCACCAAATCCGGCATGAAACGCTGCGTCATGGGTCTGTCCGGCGGCATCGATTCGGCGCTCTCGGCGTATCTCTCGGCGGAGGCATTGGGCGCGGAGAATGTGCTCGTCGTGCGGATGCCGTATAAAACTTCGTCCGAGGCCAGCCTGACCGATGCCGAACTGGTGATTCAGGCACTCGGCCTGCCCTCCCTGACGATCCCCATCACCGACATGGCCGATGCGCTCATCTCGCGTTTTCCCGACATGAGCAATCTCCGCAAAGGCAACATCATGGCGCGAACCCGCATGATTACGCTGTACGATCAATCGGTGGCCTGGGGTGGGCTGGTCATGGGCACGAGCAACAAGACCGAGTTTTTGCTCGGCTACAGCACGATTTATGGCGACAGCGGTGTCGCGCTGCACCCGATTGCCGATCTCTACAAATGCCAGATTCGCCAGCTCTCGCGCGCATTGGGCGTACCTGCACCCATCCTCGACAAAGCGCCCTCAGCCGATTTGTGGGAGGGACAAACCGATGAGAGCGAACTCGGCTTTACCTACAACGAGGCTGATGCCATCCTGTATCTGCTGGTGGATGAGCGCTACAGTGTGGCGGAGGCGGCGGAGGCAGGCGGCTATGATCCGGCCTTCGTCTCCAAAATCTGGGAGCGCGTCAAGGCCAATCACTTCAAACGCACTATGCCCAATATTGCGAAGGTCAGCCGCCGTACCATCGGCCATGATTTCCTGTATCTGCGTGATTACACCGGGCGGCATGGCATCCTGGCGGGCGGCCAGAATTGATCCCGTACAAAAATGTGTCTCTTGTAGGGGCACGGCACGCCGTGCCCTTGATCGGAATGGTACATTTTGAGCGCGGTATACCGCGCCCTCATGATATTCTCTCGTAGGGACGAGGCCCGCCTCGTCCGCCCCAAACACCTATTGGCCTTCGCTTTCACTTCGACCTATATAACCAATGGTGCATTTCTCGATTTTGCGATCATTTTGCCTCACAAAATCAAATTCTGAGGCTCAGTTTTTGGTAATCATTCACCTCTCCATGCGATGAAGGCGGTTGTAGGGGCGCGATATATCGCGCCCACGCCAAATCCCCTACAAATCACCAGGGCACGATACATCGTGCCCCTACAAACCCACGATTCTCACGGAGAGGTGAATGGTTACGTTTTTGATGGCTAAGGGTTCTTAGAGGGCCAAAGCGTCTTTGTAGGGGCGCGATATATCGCGCCCCTACGCCAATCCCACCTCAAATTTACGACATGCACCATTGGTTATATAAGCAATGGTGCATGTCTCGATTTTGTGATGGTTTTGGTTTAGAAAATCAAATTTGGAAGCCCAATTTCTGGTAATCATTCACCTCTCCATGTGAATTTTAGGTTCGTAGGGGTAGGATATATCCTGCCCACCAAATGCCCTACAAATCACACGGGCGCGATATATCGCGCCCCTACAAAAACGCTGTTCTGTCTACCCACCAGCACGCCAAACCCCTACACATCGCCCTCATAATATTCTCTCGTAGGGACGAGGCCCGCCTCGTCCGCCCCAAACACATATTTGCCTTCGCCTAATTCCAATCACATCCACCCTGTCAGGCGTCATACCCCATCGGTAACGTGGGAAAAGATCATCGCCTTGCTAATCCTTCTTTTAAGAGTTTGGGCAAGGGCGTGTAAGTGCGTTATACTCCGCATTCATGATCGGCCACACGCGAAGCCCTTATGCCTATACTCAAACCACCTCAAACCGGACGCCGCCCCCTCCCTCTGACTGCCGACGCAAAACAAAAACTGCTGCGGCGGCGGGTAGAGGAAGATAAATTTGATCCCTTCGCCACCGACCCCAACCCGGAAGTCAACGAGTGGGGCCGCCTCGCCCTGCGCGTGCCAGATGTCGATTACGCCTTTGCGCTGGCCGATGTGTGCACCGAGCGCAGCATCGGCGCTGAGAATCGCCTGCGTGTCTTTTACGTCGGCAAAACCATCATTGCCTACAACCGCGCCCACACGATGGGCCGCAATGATGTAGATCGTACCAAAGCCCGCAACGCCCTCGATCAATATGTGCGCTGGCTCATCGATGTGGCGCTGGCCGCCCCGACGCAGCGCAATATTTCTGTGGCGCTGTGGGCCGCGGCCCAGGATGAAGGCGATGATGCGCTCGTGCCGCATGTGGATGCACCGCTGATCCGCCGCCTGCTCGACTCCTACCGCCAGCCCATCAGCCAGGAAGCCATTACCCTCGTCGCTGGCGACACAAGCAATCCCAGTGCGGCGGAAGAAGCCACCGCCTTCGATGCCGCTCCACCGAGCAGCCCGGCGACGAGCTTTGACGCGCTCAAAGACGCGCTGAGCGATGCTTCGGAAACACGTATCGATATGAATATTGAAATCCTGTCGCAGGAGCAGCCCGAATCCGGCGCGATGAGTTCGGTGACGCGCATCGAGGACAGCAATTCACCGCCCTCGAGCCTGCCCTCAATCCCAGAAGATGCGGTGGATATCACGGGCTATCAGCGCCCGGCCCCGATCAAAGCGCCCACCCATCTCGATGAGGAATATGATTTTAATGTCGGCCAGCGGATTGAAGGCCGCTATGAGGTCGTCGATATTCGCTCCGGCGGCATGGGCGTGGTGTATCTTTGCTACGACCAGGAGAAGCGTGAGCCGATTGCGATCAAGACCTTCAAGCGCAGCTTCCTGGAAAATGAACGCGCCATCGCCCGCTTTGAGCATGAGGCGTTCACCTGGATTCAACTCGAACGCCATTCGCATATCGTGCAGGCGCGGCTGGTGCAGAATATTCATCAGCGCCCGCACATCTTCCTGGAGCACATCAGCGGCATGGAAGGCATCGGCGTTGATCTGCGTAGTTGGATCGATCACAACCGCCTGACAGTGGCCCAGTCGATGCTGTATGGCATTCATATCGCATTGGGGATGCAGCACGCCACGACCAAAGTGCCGCGCCTCGTGCATCGTGACCTCAAGCCGGGCAATATCCTCGTTACGCATGATGGCATCGCCAAAATCACCGATTTCGGGCTGGTGCGTTCGCTGGATGCCAGCCGCGCCTTTGATGCCCCCGCCGCTGACGGCGTTGAGGATGATGGCGATGGCAGCGATACATTGGGCCGTCTGACCCGCGTCAATGCCGCTGTTGGCACACCGCCGTATAT
>DAOTUR010000240.1:0-10749 GCA_034436915.1 Anaerolineae bacterium | reverse complement strand
GCGCGTTGCAAGCGGCCAACCCCTGAGCCAGGCCGTGGCGCTCGATTGCGCCGACAGCCAGACCGGGGATCGCTATGCTGGGGCCTCCATTCCAGCAGGCGAAGATTATGTCATCATCGTGGCCGGACAGTACCACAACGGCGGCACGCTGTCTTTGCTGCTCAAAGATACGGGCGAAGCGCCGCTGGCTCTCAGCAACAGTTACAGCCTGGATGAAGACAGCCCTCTCACCATCCAGGGGCCGGGCGTGCTCAAAAATGATATCAACCTGTCAAATTCCCTGCTGGCGCTGAGTGTGATCACCCCACCCACGCATGGCACGCTGCTGCTGTACAGCAACGGCGGCTTCACCTATACCTCGACGTTGAATTATTTCGGGCTGGACAGCTTTGTCTATCAGATCAGCGATGGGCAGCACGCGCCCTCCAGCGCGACGGTGGCCCTGACGCTGACCCCACAGCAGGACGCACCTCTCATCAGCGATGACAGCGTCAAAGCCAACCAGAATACGCCAACCCTCCTCCCCGTCCTGAGCAACGACACTGAGCCGGATGGCGAAGCGCTGACGCTGCTGAGCGTAAGTGCCTCCATTCATGGGGCCAACCTCAACATTAACATTGGTGGCGGCACACTGACGTACACGCCGCCCCTCGGTTATATCGGGCCAGACAGCTTTAGCTATACCGCGTGTGACCCGCACGCCGCGTGTGGTGTGGCGCATGTCAGCGTGATCGTCCGTCCGGTAACGGGCGCTCTGACGCTCCTGACGCTGCCAATCCAAAATGGCAATGCGGTGAATGAAACAGCAGCGGGCTTAGAGGGGCAGCGACCTGCGCTGTGGCTGGGCAATAATCAGGGGCCATCCTACTTAGCGCTGCGCGTGACGGATCTTCTGATCCCGCAGGGCGCTGTCGTCACCTCGGCCCAATTACAGGTTTACAGCCCCCAGGCCCAGACCACCCCGCTCAATGTGCTGCTGGCAGTCGAGGCCAGCGATGACAGTCAGCCGTTCAGCCTACAAACACCCCCCTCGCAGCGGCCTGTCAGCAGCGCACGCGTGTCGCTGCCATCGATAAGCGCCTGGAATGCGGCGGGATGGTATACCCTGGCGGATGTGGCCCCGCTACTGCAAGACATCGTGAATCGTCCTGGCTGGCAGTCGGGCCATGCGCTGACGCTGATGCTGCGCGGTATGGGGCAAAATCGCCAGAAACGCATCGTGATGGCGGCTGTCACGTCCGACTTTGCGCCGCGTCTCGTCATCACCTTTACCTATCCCAATGCCAATCTTGCGCCGCTGGCCGTGAATGATCGCAAACGCACGCCGCAAAATACCCCGATTATCAGCGCCGTGCTGAGCAACGACAGCGATCCCAATGACGATGTTCTGCATCTTGGCACAGTGGGCATAGCGGCTCATGGGAGTGCCAGCGCCAACGGCGATGGTACGATCACCTACACCCCTGCCAACGGCTTCATTGGAACAGATACCATTCCCTACAGCACCTGCGATCCGAGCAAGGCCTGTACGCCAGCGCTGCTCATAATGCAGGTGGTTCCCGCGCCGGGCGTCCCAATCACACTGACTATCCCTGTGACGTATGGCCTGGATGATGCGAATGACGATGGTCTGCGCCTGATTAATGCACCGCAGATGACATGGTTGGGGCAAAGCGCCTCCGGCCATCCGATTATGCTGGGGCTGCGCTTTGCGGATTTGCCCGTGCCGCCCGGATCGGTCATCAGCGCCGCACATCTTGAGGTGTATTCACCGCTTGAGCAGACCGCGCCGCTGGCGGTGGTCATCGCGGCGGAGGCCAGTGACAACAGCGCCTCGTTTGGCATCACCCGTCTGCCCGCACAGCGCCCCTTGACGAGTGCTCGTGCCCCCTTTGTCGCAAACAGCCTGTGGGGGGCAGGGACATGGCAAACCCTCAATGTCGATTTAGCGCCGCTCGTGCAAGAGGTGGTGAATCGATCCGGCTGGCAGTATGAGCAGGCGTTGGCGCTGCTGCTGCGCGGTACAGGCTCAGGCGGACGCCGCGTACTCACCAGTTATGAAGCCAATCCGACCTTCGCGCCGCGTCTGGTCATCACGTTTGTTCCAGCGGCCATGAGCGCTCTGGGATGGGATGAGACGCCCGATGAACCAACACCCGTCGATGAAAACATCATCACATTGGGCATGGATGAAGACCCGTTTGCTGATGTCGAGCTGATCCCGCCCAGCGCGACCCTGTTTTCGCCGCCTGTCACCACTCTGCCGACGGACATCCCGCCCACCGATATCCCGCCCACCGATATCCCGCCCACGCCGCCTGTGAGCGAAACGGCTGTCTCAGCGACGGAGACGCCGCCTGCTCTCGCCACCGAGACAGCGACAATCCCGCCGCTGTCTACAGACACCCCCTGGCCTCCTGCTGCGCCAGATGTAACCGAACCCGTCTCACCCTCCGACATAGCTGCCACAGCATCATGAGATCGTCCATGAGTTCTCGTAACTGCGTGGTCGCATGGTTGATTGCGGCGCTGCTGTGCCTGTCGGGGCGTTCCGTCAGCGCCCAGTCGGAGACGCTGCTGGTGCTGTCCGCGCCGCAAACGACGCTGAGCACCGGACAGTTTTATGAGGTCACGATTGGCGTGGAGAATGTCGCCTCGCTGTGGTTGGCCGATCTTGAGATTGCGTATGATCCCAGCCAGATTTATATCGCCGGGACAAAAGCGGGCCGCCCGATTCAATTGGGCAGCTTCGTCACGCCGCCCGATCTCACGGCGGTGATTCGCAACTCTATCACCAACAAGCGCCTTGTTTACACCGTCTCGCTGCTCAATCCCGCCGATCCAATGGTCGGCAGTGGAACGCTGGGGACGCTGCGTATTTATCCGCTCCAGGCGGGCGATACGCAGATGACGTTCTCGCAAGCGCAGCTCACGACGCTGACGTTTACCGATCAGGACGGCCAGCGCAGACCCGGCGCACCCCAGATCGTCCCGTTTACGCCGATTTTGCTTGAACTTCACATCCAGGGGGAGACTGTCGCCGCGCCGGATGAGAGCACCGCCACACCGCTGCCCACACCGACGCTTGAGGTGCAGCAGCCTCTCACCATTGTCAGTACGGCAACACCGCTGGTCAATGTCACCCGTGCGCCTGCTGTGGCGGCGGACAATCCGCCTGTGTCGACTGTGCCCGATCAACGGCCTGTGATGATTGGCATCGGGCTTGCGCTCGTCGTTGTCTCCGGTGGGCTGCTATTTGTGCTTGTGAGGCGTCGCTAGAGCGTATTTTCGTCTTCCAGGGTGGTCGTACCCTGTCATAAGGGCCAACTCATGCTTCATTCTCTCATGCTCGACTATCTCCCGATTGATCGCTGTCTGGCGCTCATGGGACGTTTGGAACTGCCGCAACAGGTCACGGGATCGGTGTTATTCGTCGATATTTCGGGCTTTACGAGCCTCACCGAAGCCCTGACAAAAGCCTTTGGAGATCGGCGCGGCGCAGAAGAGCTGACCTTACAGATCAACCGTGTGTATGACGCCCTGATTAAAGTCGTCAACAATTATCAGGGCAGCGTCATCAGCTTTGCGGGCGATGCCATCACCTGTTGGGTTGACGGTGAAAACAGCGCGTGGCGAGCCGTCACCTGTGCGCTCGACATCCAGAACACCATGAAGCAGTTTGCCGCGATCCGAATGCGCGATGACAATATCGTGTCGCTGGCCGTCAAGGTGGCCGTGACATCCGGCGACGCCAAACGCTTTGTCGTGGGCGATCCGCAGATTCAGCGCATGGATACGCTCGTCGGGGATACGGTGGTTCGGGCGTCCATCGCCGAGCATCTCGCCAAAAGCGGTGATATCGTGGTGGATCAAAAGACTGCCGAGCAACTCCAGGATCATCTGCCGTCCCTCGAATGGCGTAAGGATGGCGAGACAGGGCTGCGTTTTGCCTGTGTCAGGGCATTGGAAAGTCGAGCCCCGATTCGTCCCTGGCCGGCGGTCAGCGTGGCATCTCTCAGCGAGGACATGATCAAGCCCTGGTTACTGGCCCCGATCTATGAAAAGCTGCAATCCAGGCGCGGCGAATTTCTGACTGAGCTGCGGCCCGCCGTGATCTTTTTTCTCCGCTTTGAAGGCATTGATTATGAAAACGATGCCGATGCCGCGCCGCGCCTCGATGCGTTTATTCGCTTTGTGCAGGCCAGGGTCAGTCATTACGATGGCAATGTCCTTCAGTTGATTATTGGCGATAAAGGCAGTTATCTGTACGGGGCCTTTGGCGCACCGATTGCCCATGAAGACAGCGCATGGCGGGCCTGTTCTACCGCCCTGTCGCTGCTCGATCTGCCCGCTGATGTGTCGTATATCAAGCCGCTGCAAATTGGTCTCAGCTCCGGCACGCTGCGGACAGGCGCGTATGGCGGAGCCAATCGACGGACGTATGGCATTCTGGGCGATGAGGTGAATCTGTCCGCCCGCCTGATGCAAGCGGCCCCCCCAGGCCAGATTATCGTCAGCAGTCTGGTTCAGAAGAAGGCCGGAAGCGATTTTAAATGGGAGGGGCTGACGCCTCTGGAAGTCAAAGGCAAGACGGAGAAGGTAAGGGCTTTTCGTTTGATGCGCCTGAATGATCCCCGTGATTTGCAGCTTGAAGAACCGCATTATGCACTGCCGATGGTCGGGCGTCACAGCGAATTGCAGGAGATGCTGGCGCACGTTGATTCAGTGATGGCTAGGCAGGGCCAGATCATCGGCATCACAGGGGAAGCGGGGATGGGCAAATCACGTTTGCTGGACGCCTTTGTACAGGAGGTCTGGCAGCGCAGCATCATCGGCTTTGGCGGCGAATGTCAGGCTTACAGCGTCCATACGCCGTATTCTGTCTGGCAGCCCCTGTTGAGGCAATTCTTTGGCCTCAAAGCATCCCAAACCGTTGAGGAACAAACCGCTGCGCTGGAGCAGGCGCTGACACGCCTTGATGCCAGCCTGATGCTGCGCCTGCCGCTGCTGGGAATGCTGCTGAACCTGCCCATCCCGCATAATGAGCTGACGAACGCGATGGATGCCAAGCATCGCAAAATGTCGCTCGAAGCGCTCATCATCGATTGTTTACACCTGCGGGCCAGCGCCGCCCACGCCGACGGGAAAAGCCTCCTGCTCGTCCTGGAAGACATCCACTGGATTGATGCCGCCTCGCAGGAGCTGCTTGAACTCGTGGCCCAAGCGTGCATCGATATGGCGCTGCTGATCGTCGTCACCTATCGCCCACTGGATAGGGCGGAAACACTGGAAAAAATTCACCAGTTGCCCCATTTTCATCTCATTTCCCTCGTTGATTTAGACCCCATGAGTATGCGGTTTCACATTGAGCACAAAATGAGACAGTTGGCGCTGGACGCGCTCAATTCCTCGCTCATCCAGCGCCTCATCGACCAAGCCCAGGGCAACCCACTCTATCTGGAAGAACTGCTCAATTATCTGCACGATTATGGCCTCACCGCCAGCGCTTCGGAAAACCTCGCGCTGCCCGAAAGCCTGTATTCGCTCATCCTCTCACGCATTGATCGCCTGTCGGAAACGCAGCAAATCACGCTCAAAGTCGCCAGCATCATGGGGCGGATGTTCCACCTCAGCCGCTTACAGGGCTACTATCCTATGCTCGGCAACATCGCTCAGCTTCAAGCGGATTTGAACCGTCTGAGCGATGTTGAGATCACCGTGTTGGATCAACCTGAGCCTGAGATCGTGTATCTGTTTCGCCATATTGTGACGCATCAGGTGGCATATGAAAGTCTGGCCCATGCGACACGTACCAACTTACATGAGCGCTTTGCCGCCTATCTCGAAGCCCGGCAGCCTGAGCGGATCCTTGACCTGATCGCCTACCACTATCGCAACAGCAACAATGTTGCCAAAAAGCGTGAGTATTTCCTCAAAGCAGGGCAGGCAGCGGCAGCACGTTTTGCCAATCTCGATGCGATTGATTATTTCACCCAAGCACTCCTCATCGCCGCGCCGGAGGATATTGCTGGACGCTTTGAGCTGCATCGTCAGCGGGAACTGGTCTATCACCTCCAGGCCGAGCGCAGGGAGCAGGACACTGACCTTAATATCATGGGGTCTCTGGCCGAGGAGCTGGATGATGATCGGCGACGGGCGATGGTAGCGCTGCGGCGGGCGTATTACACAAAAGCCG
The DNA here is from genome assembly GCA_034436915.1 of Anaerolineae bacterium. Taxonomy (GTDB): domain Bacteria; phylum Chloroflexota; class Anaerolineae; order Aggregatilineales; family Phototrophicaceae; genus JALHOR01. Next base: position 4,553 of record DAOTUR010000240.1, on the reverse strand, counting down.
TCGAAGAATTTGAACTGGCCGCGGCCTCAGCGCAGCAGGCTGTTCGTATAGCGGCCAACATCGGCGACATTGAGACAGAAATCCAGGGCTATATCGAATGGGGACAGGCACTGTGGTTTCAGGACAAATTTGAGGATGCCAAACCGCAGTTAGAGCAAGCCCTGTCGAAATCTGAAAATATTCCGGCGCTCAGGGCGTATGCCTTACGCAATATCGGGATGCTTGCCATCCGCCAGGGCAAGCTGTCCGAGGCGCGTAAGGCCTATGAGGAGGCGCTGCCTTACTTTCGCACCAGCGGCGATAAGTTGGGCGAGTCGATTGTTATGACAGATCTTGGCGTGATTGCCTATTTTTCGGGCGATATTCCCCGGGCTCAGCAGCAGTTTGTCCATGCACTGCAAGTGTCGCGTCAGATTGGGGATCGTTGGGGGATTTGCAGCATCCTTCAAAATCTCGGCGCAGTGATGGCCGATGAGACAGGCGACTATGAGACAGCGTGCAGCTATCTACGTGAAGCCTGGACAGTTGCGCGTGCCATCGGAAACCAACAGATTGAAAGCCATGCCCTCACCGACTTAGGGTGTTATGCCTTAGCGCAGGGAGATTATGCAGCGGCGGAAACGTATCAGCGAAATGCGTTACGGGTCACACATATCACGGGCAGCCGCGTTGATCAGGCGCTCGTTCTCAACAATATGGGACTGATAGCCGCTTCACGGGGGGCGTATGACGAGGCGCAGACGCTTTACGAACAGTCTCTCGCCATCAAACAAGAGATTGGCGATCCTGTAGGCGAAAGTGAAACCTTAGCGGGGTTAGCGCTGCTGAATATTCAGAAGAAGGATTATCCTGCCGCCGAACAACGACTTGAGACAGCTCTAACCCTGGCGCGTGAGGCGGAAGCGGGTCTGGAAGAGGCGCGGGCGCTGCGCGTTCTGGGCTATGCCCTGCTGGGGCAGGCGCGGCTTGACGAAGCCAGCAGCGCATTTACGGCGAGTGCCGCGCAGTATGAGACGCTTGGAAATCAGCATATGGCGCTCGAAGCGCTGACGGGACAGGCAAACGTTGCGCTGCAACAGCAGGCGTTCGACAGGGCGCTGGCGCTGGTGAATGAGATGCTGGCGCGGCTGGAACATCGCTCAAGCGATGGCCTGGAAAACAGATTTCAGGTTTTGCTGACCTGTTATATCGTCCTGCACCATCATCACGATGATCGTGCTCATCCCCTGCTTGAGACAGCCCATCAACTGCTGCAAAAACAGGCCGATACCATTCAGGATATGACGCAGCGGCAGTTATTTTTAGAAGGCGTCAGAGCGCATCGTGATCTCATCAACGCCTTGCGCGATGGTTGAGACGATCCTGCGTCAAGGCGGCGTTTTTGTAGCGCAGCATGTTGCGCCCCACGATGGAATAGAGAGGTCGTTTGTGACCTCAGTTACAAAAAGCCTATCCAAAACTCAGATTCCTTAGCGTTATGCGGACTTGATAAGAGGCAGTTATGATCAAAAAATGGCACGTCCAAATTCTCACCCTGAGCCTGTTTATGGGGGCTGCGCTGGCAGTCCTGAGCCTGTTTGTGCCTGCCTCATCGTCCGGTGCTGTCCATCAAACGCTGCCCACGCTGGCCGTGCTGCCCACCGCCGCCCCCATGCTGGCCGCGTATCCAGCGCCTCTTCTCGCCGACCAGGTGTCTTCTCCCAACAACGCGCTGGCCCGCCCTGAACTGGTGTCACTGCCGCTTGCGCCTGTGCCGACTGATGTGCCCGTCTCAAACCGCCTCATCATTGAGTTTGCGCCGAACACCAGCGCCGAACAACGCGCCGCCTATCTCACGCAGAACGGCCTCACGACGGTTCAGACGCTCGATCAACTCAACAGCATTGTAGTGATGGCCTCATCGCCCGATCACCCCTTGTCAGCGGAGGGGGTGGTGTCCACTCAGGCCGATGCGTTTGTGCGGGCGCAAATGACGCCCAACGATCCCTTCTACGCGCAGCAGTGGGGGCTTATGGCCTTGAATATCCCGCCTGTTTGGGACAGCCTGCCCGCCAACATGCCGTCAGTAACGGTTGCCGTCATCGACAGCGGCGTGTGTCCTCAGCATCCCGATCTGGTCGGGCGGGTGCTGCCGGGTTGGAATTTCGTCAATGGCACATCGGATGTGACGGATGAATTTGGGCATGGCTGCGCTGTAGCCGGGATTCTTGCCGCTCAGACCAATAACACGCTCGGCATGGCGGGCATTGCGCCCAACATTCAGATTTTGCCGCTCAAGGTGCTGGATGCCCAGGGCGTAGGCCTGTACTCGGATGTGGCCGCCGCGATGGTGTATGCTGTCGATCATGGTGCTCAGATCATCAATTTGAGTTTGGGCGGGACGCAGCCGCTCACTTTGTTAGAGAACGCGGTGGCCTATGCGGGGCAGCATGGCGTGCAGATTGTGGCCGCAGCAGGCAACAGCGGCAGTGCCACGCTGTTATATCCCGCGGCCTATCCCGCCGTCATTGCGGTTGGGTCACTGGATGCGAACGGTCAACGCAGCAGCTTTAGCAGCTATGGGCCGGGGATTGATGCCCAAGCGCCGGGGCGTGATATTGTCGCGCCGACCCTCACAGGCGGCTATGCGCGTTATAGCGGCACATCCTTCGCTGCGCCGTTCGTCAGCGGGGCGCTTGTCCTCGCACAGACGATCCATCAACCGCTGGCCCTTGAGGGCCAGCCGATAAAATTTGCCGCCGCCTCAACGGGCGCGACCCCAACCCCCGCGCTTGATCTCACGCCTATCCCGCCTTCGGCTCAGGCGCTTGTCGATGACGAGGTGCGCCTCGCCTTAGAGCAGCACGGCTCTGTGCGGGTGATGATCGCCCTCAATCTGCCGCCCGCAGCCCAGGGCGATGATGCTGATCCCGCCCCGATGGTCGCTCTGGCGCAGACCAGTGTGCTGGCACAGCTTGCGCCGACTGATTTTGTGCTGGCGCAGCAGTATGTGACCGTCCCGGCGCTGGCGGGTACGATTACAGACACGAGTCTGGCCGTGCTGCAAAGCCAGCCGATGGTGGCGCGGATTTACCTGGATGAGCCTGTAGAGCAGGCCGCCGCCCGCAGCGTCATCGCCATCAAAGCCGATCAGGTGCAGACGGGTGCGGTGAGCAGTCTGAATTTGACGGGGGCGGGCGTCAACGTCGCCGTGATCGACAGCGGTGTTGATATGGACAATACTGCCGTTTCTACGAGCGTGGTGTATCAGAAATGTTTTTCCAGCGAGAAGCACTGCCCGAACAATATTCCCGGCCAGCCTCCCCGCACCGAATCGGAGCTGGCCCCGGATGGCACGCTGCACGGCACGGGCATCGCGGGCATCATCACGGCCCCACAGGGCGTTGCGCCAGGGGCGGGCATCGTGGCGATCAAGGTGCTGGATGAGTTTGGGCGCGGCTATAACTCAGATTGGGTTAAGGCGCTGGATTGGGTCGCACAGTCGCAGCGCGATGAGATCGTCAAGATCGATCTTGTGAATATGAGCCTGGCCACGATGAAGCTGTACAAGCCTGTACCGGGCAGTACCGTCGATTCGTGCGATGAGCGGCTGCCCGTCGAATCTGAGGCGATCCAGGCGGTGTTAGCCCTCGGTATTCCCGTGTTTGCCGCCACGGGCAATCAAGGCTCAAAAGACAGCATCAGCGCCCCGGCCTGCATGAGCGGCGTTATTGGCGTGGGTGCGGTCTACGATTCGCCGCTCGGCAGTCAGCCCATCAGCGGCACATATAATTCGTGGCTGCACGGCAGTTGGCCCAACTGCATCGATCTCAATACGCAGACCGATCAGGTGACGTGCTTCACCAACAGCAATCGCTGGTTGGATGTGCTGGCCCCCGGCGCTGAGATCATCATCGGCGGCGTGGGCGGGTCGGGGACATCGCAGGCGACGCCGCACGCGACAGGTGTGGCGGCTCTGATGATCGAAGGCTATAGACGGAGTAATAACCCGGCCAAACGCTTCCCCTCGCCGTCGATCATCAATTCGATTTTGCGCGGAACCGGGCCGTTGATCTCTGATCCGCGTAATCATGAGGTCTTCCGCCGTCTGGATGCCCTTGACGCCGTAAACCAACTGCTGAACCCGGTGGGCTTCACAGGCTGCAACGAGGTCATCGGCATCCCGAAGGTGCAGTGTGAGGCGCTGGTCGCCCTCTTCACAGCCACAAGCGGCCCCAACTGGATCAATCGCAGCGGCTGGCTGCAAAACAACATGCCCTGCACATGGTACGGCGTGACCTGCGGCGCAAATACCGTCACCAAATTGGATGGGTTGAATCAAGCTCCCATCGGTCTATTTTTCGATCCATTGCCGGGTTCACTGCCGCCCGAAATTGGAAATCTTGTTGACCTGCAAGTGTTGCGTTTAGAATCTGTCAGTCTGAGCAACCCACTGCCCCCCCAACTCTGGACTCTCACCAAACTCGTCACATTGAGTTTTGTGAGCTGCCATATTCATGGCCCGCTCCCGTCCGCAATCGGCCAGTTGACCAACCTGACAGACTTGAATCTCA
>DAOTUR010000239.1:0-3334 GCA_034436915.1 Anaerolineae bacterium | reverse complement strand
AGAATCAGATTCACAATAAACGAAAAAATCACCATGAAGCGCCAGATAAAGCGCCCCAAGCCCCGTAAAAAGCGCATCGCGGCCCGCCCTTTTGTGCATCAATCCGGTTTGTGCTTAGTATATGCCACGCCTTGCAGGATCGCCAAATAAGGTTTTTCATAAATGACGAGGAAAAGCCTGACAACGCAAAGGAACAAAGAGAGCAAAGGCAGATTTTAAAGGCCTTTCTTTGCGTTCTTTGACTTTTCTTCGTGATCTTTGTGTCCTCGTGCTTTTCGTGAATGCATTGTCTTAGACCCTTGTATCGGCTATCATGCCTGCGTTTACACCCCAACACGAGATACGATAATCGGGCAAGGACCGCATGGCACAACCTCTGAGTTTTCAACAGGTGATTCTTAAACTGCATCAATTCTGGGCCGATCAAGGCTGCGCCATCTGGGAACCCTACAACGTGCAGGTGGGCGCAGGCACAGGCAATCCCGCCACGCTGCTGCGCGTGCTGGGGCCAGAACCCTGGCGTGTCGCCTATGTCGAACCCAGCGTGCGCCCCGATGATGGCCGCTACGGGGAAAACCCCAATCGGATGCAAAAATACTACCAATATCAGGTCATTCTGAAGCCCGATCCTGGCAATCCGCAGGAGCTGTATCTGCAATCGCTCGAAGCCCTCGGCATCAATCCGCGTGAGCACGATATTCGCTTCGTCGAAGACAATTGGGAATCGCCCGCCCTCGGTGCATGGGGCCTGGGTTGGGAAGTCTGGTTGGATGGGCAGGAGATCACACAGTTCACCTACTTCCAGCAGGCCGGCGGCCTCGAACTCAATCCTGTCTCGGTTGAGATCACTTACGGCGTGGAGCGGATTGTGCTGGCGCTGCAAGGCAAAAACTCGGCCTGGGAGATTGATTGGATGCCCGGCCTGACCTATGCTGATATGATCTTCAATGAAGAGGTCGAATACTGCCGCTACTACTTCGATATTGCCGATGTCGAAGCGCTCAAAAAGGTGTATGACACCTATGAGCGCGAGATGGGTCGTTCGCTCGAAGGCGATGCGCTGATCGCCGCTTATGATTACGTGCTCAAGTGCAGCCATCTCTTCAATGTGCTGGATACACGCGGCGCGATTGGCGTGACAGAACGCGCTGTCTACTTCCGGCGGATGCGCGATATGACGCGCACCGTCGCAAAAGCCTATTATGAAAAGCGCGAAACGCTCGGCTTCCCGCTGATGAAGATGAAAGAACACTGGGATTTTGAGCGTACCAATGTGCTGCCCGTCTTTCCGCGTGTGCCAACCGCCCCGGCCCATGTGCTGCTGGAAATCGGCGTGGAAGAACTGCCTGCCTCGGATGTGGATGATGTTATCGCCCATCTGACCAAAGCCGCTCCGGCCCTGTTTGAGCAAGCCAAGCTGACCTATGAGGGCCTGGAGGTCATGGCAACGCCGCGACGCATCGTCATCTCGGCCAAACAGGTATCACCGCGCCAGCCCGACGAAGAGCAGGTTGTGAAAGGGCCGCCCGCTGCCCGCGCCTTCGATGCGGCTGGCAATCCGACACAGGCCGCAATTGGCTTCGCCAAAGGCAAAGGGCTTGACGTCTCAGCCTTGAAACGCGAGACGATTGACGGTGGCGAGTACGTGACGGCGCTCGTTAAAACCGAAGGCCGCCCCGCGACCAATGTCCTGATCGAGCTTTTGCCGCAGTTCATCGCAGGCATTAAATTCGGCAAGGTCATGCGCTGGAACGATACCAATATCGCCTTCTCGCGCCCGATTCGCTGGATTGTGGCGCTGTGGGATGATGTCGTACTGCCCTTCGATTATGCGGGCGTCATGAGTGCGCGTGTGACGCAGGGCTTGCGTCCCTTTGGCTCACTGGAATTGAACGTCAAATCCTCTGCCGATTATGCCCGCGTCCTCAAGGAACAGGGCATCATTCTCAGCCGCGAGGAGCGCCGCGCCGCCATCATGCAGCAAATCACGGCGCTGGCAAAAGAGATCAATGGCACGATCCCGAATGATCCCGGCCTGCTCGATGAAGTTGTCAATCTGGTCGAAGCGCCCACTGCCCTGCGCGGCACATTCGAGACCCGCGATCTCGAACTGCCCCGCGATGTGCTCGTCACCGTCATGCGGAAACATCAGCGCTATTTCCCGGTGGAAGATGCCAGCGGCCAACTGATGCCCTACTTCATCGCTGTTCGCAATGGCAATGCCGAGCATCTCGATAAGGTCATTCATGGCAACGAGCATGTGCTGCGAGCACGCTTCTCCGATGCACGTTATTTCTTCACCCAAGACCTCAAGAAACCGTTGATCGACGGCCTGCCGCGCCTGGAAACACTCACCTTTCAGGAAAAACTGGGCAGTATGCGCGACAAAAATGATCGCCTCACCCGCCTCGTCGCGCCCCTGGGTCATCTGCTGCACCTCCCCGACGCGGAAATCCAGGTTGCCCAACAGGGCGCAGCGCTGGCGAAGGCTGATCTCGCCAAGCAAATGGTGGTGGAAATGACCTCACTGCAAGGCATCATGGGCCGCGAGTATGCCCTGCGTGAAGGCACTGCGCCCGAAGTCGCGCAGGTGATCTTTGAACACTGGCTGCCACGCGGCGCAGGCGATCAGCTGCCGCAGAGCAATGCGGGCCGCATCGTCGCGCTGGCTGATAAGCTCGATAGTCTGACGGGCTTGTTTGCGGCGGGTCTTGCACCGAAGGCAAATTCTGATCCTTACGGCTTGCGCCGTTCCGCGTTGGGCATCATCCAGATTCTGGCGATGAGTCAGACCGATGTCGATCTCAATGAAGCGCTGACCATCGCCGCCGGATTGCAGCCCCTCCCCCTGAACGATCAGCAGCGCAATCAACTGAAAGAGTTCCTGGTGGGCCGCCTGGATGCATGGCTGTCCGAAGCGACGGACGCCCCACGTGATGTCATCCGCGCTGTGCTGGCCGAACAGGGTATGAACCCCTCCGGCGCCTATCGTGGCGTGCAGGAGTTGTCGCAGTGGATCACACACGGCGATTGGGCCGTGATTCTGGATAACTTCGCCCGCTGCGTGCGCATCACGCGCCCAGAAAAACAGGTCTACAGCGTGCACATGGAGGCGTTCACCGAGTCGCTGGAACGCGATCTGTACGCCGCCTATCAATCAGTGGCCGCACAACTCACGCCTGAGAGCGGCATCAATGATATGCTAACGGCGTTTTCACCCATCGTGCCTGCGATTCAGGCGTTCTTTAACACCATCCTCGTCCATGCCGATGAGCCAGCCGTGCGCGAAAATCGTCTGGCCCTGCTGCAAGCCATCAGCGGGCTGCAAAAAGGC
>DAOTUR010000238.1:0-6222 GCA_034436915.1 Anaerolineae bacterium | reverse complement strand
CCAGTTCCGAACTCTGCGGTGAACGATTAAACAGGCGGCTTGGGAGCCAACCGTGTCGTTCACACAAAACCGTCTCATAACTTTGTCGAGGTGAACACTATCCGTGAAAACGGAAACGGCTCGGAGCGAGCCAGCGGTAACTCAAATCGCTCCCTCCCTTCGGGGAAAGCACTCTGACGGCTATACCTACCAGAAAGGACAAGGCGCTCTCCCTCCCCATGCCTAAAGGCAGGGGTCTCTCGCGCCGATTCGATGACCTGCTGACGCAAACGTTCAGAGATATAGCTCATCGATGTTGTTCTTTGAGATAACGTTCGATATCGTAGCCGCGTTGTTTTAAAGAGACCAGCGCCTGTGAACGTACAGCGACAAAACGATTGTACATAGCAATAAGATCGTGTAATTCCGCTTGTTCACTTGCAGACAGAGGGTCTTTCTCAACAAGTTCACGCCGACGCTGACGTTGAGGATAAGGCACGCGGTAATCGAGAATTGACCATAAAGTCTCATTTTTAAACTGATCGATGACGCTTACACTCTCCTCTAGCGTTCGCTCAGAAGAATCAAAGTGTAAGATAATATCCTGCCAAAACAATGCTTCTCCCGCAAGTTGACTGTTGAGCCGCTGCTCAAAATCTTTAGGTGCAGAATCAGGCAGCGGAATCATAACCATTCTGTCGCTCATCTTCCCTCCTCCATCTTCTCAATAATGCCACCGCCTATAACTCGACCCCCATCATACGCCACAGCACCCTGTCCCGGCGTGATATCGCGCAAAGGCTCGTCAAACTGCACCTGCATCCGATCCGCGCCAATCGGAGTCACGAGCGCAGGATAAGCGTCTGATTTGTAGCGAATCTTCACCGTTGCGCGGAATGCCGCTGTGGGGGCTGTGCCGCTCACCCAATTGATACGACCTGCCGTGAGAAAATCGCGTCCCAGATCATGCTTCTCGCCCACTACCAGCGCGTTGCGATAGGGATTCATGGCGATGACGTACATTGGCTCAAGCGAGGTCACACCCAGTCCCTTGCGCTGCCCAATTGTGTATTTGGCGAGGCCCTTATGCTGCCCGATGACCGTGCCATCTTTGCGGACAATCGGCCCCGGCTGCATGATCTCCGGCGCATGAACGGCCAGAAAATCACGATAATCATTTTTGCCCAGGAAGCATAAATCCTGGCTGTCCTTCTTGCTCTCGACTTGCAGCCCAAATTTCGCGGCCAATGCCCGCGTTTCAGTTTTGGGATATTCGCCAATCGGGAACAGGGTATGCGATAACTGCTCCTGGCCCATCACGCTCAGGACATAGCTCTGATCTTTGCTGGCATCAATGCCCTGACGCAGTTCAAATATGCCATCGTCGGCCTGTGTGATACGCGCATAGTGGCCCGTTGCCAGATAATCGGCATCCAACGCGAGGGCGTTTTGCAGCAGATAATCAAAGCGAATATGGCGATTGCACTCCATACATGGATTGGGCGTCACGCCCTGGCGATGCCCTGAAATGAAAAATTCCACGATTTTATTGCGGAACACGTCTTTGGTGTCCAGCACGTAGAAGGGAATGCCAATATGGGCCGCGATACGCTGGGCATCCTCCATCGCTTCAGGGGTGCAGCAGCGGTTGTGCTCGGCCCCGCCCATCGCCTCATCCGACCACAGGCGCATCATCATGCCGACGACATCATAGCCCTGCTCAACCAACAGCGCTGCCGCGACAGAGCTGTCCACCCCGCCGCTCATGGCGACCACCACCCGCTTATTCTTTGACATGATCTTGACTGCCTTTATAGGGCGAGACATGTCTTGCCCCTACAATTTTTCATTTGTGTTTAGCCCAACACACGCGACAATTTCTTGAGCGTTGCCACAGACTCAACGATTTTGTCCAGCGCGTAGGCGGCATCATCTTCTGTCGTGTCTTTGCCGACAGACAGACGCAGACTGCCGAGGGCTGTGCTGCGATCATAGCCCAACGCCAGTAAGACTCCAGACGGTTCAGGATTGCCCGTCTTACATGCGCTGGCACTGCTGGCCGCCACCCCGCGCATATCCAGATGGATGAGAAGCTTGTTGGCATCAATGCCTAGAAAGACAAAACTGGCATGGCAGGGCAGACGCTCGGTGGGATGTCCAGTCAACTGGGCCTCTGGAATGCGGCTGAGAACGCCTTCAATCAGCAAATCACGCACATGGGCATAATGGGCTGTACGCGTCTCAAATTCGGCAGAGGCCAGCTCCAGCGCCTTCGCCATGCCCACGATCAAGGGGGTGGCGTGTGTGCCTGCGCGACGCCCATTCTCATGGCTGCCGCCGCTCTGACTGGGGACAAGATTCACGCCATCGCGCACATACAGCACGCCAACGCCCTTTGGCCCATAAAATTTATGCGCCGACAAACTGAGCAAATCGACACCAAGCTGCTGCACATCGAGCTGAATCTGCCCGCCCGCCTGCACTGCATCCGTATGAAAAATCACGCCGCGCTCACGGGCGATGGCCGCCAACTCTGCAATCGGCTCCAGCGTGCCAACTTCGTTATTCGCCAGCATGACGCTTGCCAGCACTGTGTCCGATTCACACAGGCGCTCAAAATCAACCGTTGAGACGGTTCCTGTGGCAGCAACAGGCAGCAGTACCTTCGTGAAATTATAGTGATCAGCGAGTTGATCGACGGTGCGGCCAATCGCGCTGTGCTCAATCGGCGTGGTGATGATGCGATTCCCGCGTCCGGCGTCTCTGGCAGCGATGGCCGCCCCACGCAGCGCGAGGTTATCGCTCTCGGAGCCGCCCCCGGTGAAGACGATTTCAAACGGTTTGCAATTCAGCAGACGGGCAATCGTCATACGGGCATTTTCAATCGCCTGCTCTGCCCGCCGCCCCTGCGAATGCACCGAGAGCGCATTGCCGTAGACTTCGGTAAAATACGGGAGCATCGCCTCAAGGACACGAGGATCGGTGGGGGTGCTGGCGGAATGATCAAGATAAACACTGCGCTGGTTCATAAGACATCTCCTGTTTAACGCCTATTATACGAAATCCTGACGCCAAACGTCATAGATCATCGGCAAACATCGCAAAACAGCTCCCTTTCTGTTGGCAGTAGGTAGGCAGATGAGCAAATTTTCGGTAAGATCATACGGGTTCTCTTCCCAATTCCTGGATTCGACTACATCACTCAAGCATCAGGGAGCAATCTTATGTCAGCCATTAAAACAATTCGCGCCCGCGAAGTGTTAGATTCACGCGGCAACCCCACTGTTGAAGTGGATGTTACCCTCGAAAACGGCGCGTTCGGACGTGCCATTGTGCCTAGCGGAGCCTCAACAGGCGAACATGAAGCTGTCGAACTGCGCGATGGTGATAAGAAGCGCTACGGCGGCAAAGGCGTCCTTAAGGCAGTGGCCGCTGTCAATGATGTCCTGGGGCCGAAGCTGCTCGGCATGTCTGTCTTTGAGCAGATTCGCATCGATCAGGCTATGCTCACGATTGACGGTACACCGAACAAGGGCCGCCTGGGTGCAAATGCCATCCTCGGTATCTCGCTGGCGGTGGCCCATGCAGGCGCGGCAGCCGTCCATCTGCCTCTCTATGCCTATCTGGGAGGCGTTCATGCTCATGTTCTGCCCGTCCCCATGATGAACATCATGAATGGTGGCAAGCACGCCACAAACAGCACTGATTTTCAAGAGTTTATGGTCATGCCTGTAGGCGCGCCCACCTTTGCTGAGGCGGTGCGCTGGGGTGCAGAAATTTATGCGGCGCTCAAGAAAATTTTGCATGACAAGGGCTTCCCAACCAACGTTGGTGATGAAGGCGGTTTCGCCCCAAGCCTCGGCAGCAATCAGGCCGCGCTCGATGTGATCATGGAAGCGATTGACAAGGCGGGCTATACTGCTGGTGAACAGGTTTTCATCGCGCTTGATCCTGCGGTCAGCGAACTCTACCGCGATGGTCAGTATCACCTCGATATCGAAGGCCGCGTGCTGTCCAGCGATGAAATGGTCGAGTTCTGGGTCGATTGGTGCAATCGCTATCCCATCATCTCGTTGGAAGATGGCCTGGGCGAAAATGATTGGGCCGCATGGTCAAAATTGGTGGCGAGAATCGGCCACAAAACCCAGGTGGTGGGCGATGATCTGCTCGTGACCAATGTTGAAAAGGTCAAGCGAGCGATCAAAGAGAAAGCCGCAACATCCCTGCTGTTCAAGGTCAATCAGATTGGCTCCCTGACCGAAGCATTTGCTGCCGCGCAACTGGCGCAGCGCCACAATATGTCCGTTGTCACCAGCCATCGCAGCGGTGAGACGGAAGACACCACCATCTCCGATCTCGCAGTGGCTATGAATGCCGGTCAGCTCAAGACCGGTGCTCCGGCCCGCAGTGACCGCGTGTCGAAGTACAATCAGCTCATCCGTATTGAAGAACAGTTGGGCAGCGCCGCCGTGTATGCGGGCAAAAGCGCCTTCGCCAACCTCAATCTTGACCTTTAGTTTGCACTCACGTCCGGTACACGAAAGACACTCCTATGCCCGGTAGACTGCCCGGTAAACACACCAAAATCGTTGCCACCATCGGCCCGTCGTCCAACAATCCGGACGTGATTCGCGCTATGATCCGTGCGGGCCTGAATGTAGCACGTATCAATTTCTCGCACGGGAATCTTGAGATTCTCGGTGGGTATATGGATATGGTTCGCAAGGTGGCGGAAGAAGAAAGAACCGTCATTGGCATTCTGGCCGATATTCAAGGCCCCAAAATTCGCGTCGGCAAGGTCGCCAATGAGCCGTTGATGCTGGCCGAAGGAGATCGTATCAGCCTCACGCTCGACAGCGTTCCTGGCGAGAACAATCTCATCTCGCTGCCGCACCCCGAATTTGTGCAGGATATCAAGGCAGGCACATCGCTGCTGCTGGATGATGGCAATCTTCAATTCATCGTGCGTGAGACAACCCCGCGCACCCTGCACTGCGAAGTCGTCATTGGCGGCCCGCTGAAATCCAACAAAGGTGTATCAGCCCCCAATGCCCGCCTCACGCTGTCAGCGATCACACCCAAAGACAAGACCGATATTGAGTTTGCACTCAAGAAAAATGTCGATTATATCGCCATGTCGTTCGTGCGCTCGCCGGATGATATCCGTGAGATGCGCTGGATGATGAATTTCTTCGGCGGATCGGCCGGGATTATCGCCAAAATCGAGATGCGCGAAGCCCTCGAAAACATCGAATCGATCATCGAAGTGTGTGATGGCATCATGGTGGCACGCGGCGATCTGGGCGTTGAAACCCCGGCGGAAAAAGTGCCGTATGAACAGAAGCGCATCATCAAGCTGTGCAATGTCGCGGGTAAACCTGTCATCACCGCCACGCAGATGCTCGAATCGATGACAGGCAATCCGCGCCCCACCCGCGCCGAAGCCAGCGATGTCTACAACGCCATCATCGACGGCACAGATGCGATCATGCTGAGTGCGGAAAGCGCCAGCGGCAAGTATCCGGTGCGAGCGGTTGAGGTCATGTCGAATGTGGCGGCGATTGCGGAGAAGCATATCTCGGACAATCGTGATCGGCGCGTGTTCGATGCCTCAGCGGTGAGCAGCGTGGAAGCGATTGCCGATGCGATTGGCGAAGCGACCTTCCACATTGCCGAAGCGCTCAAGCCGGCAGTCATCATCACGACCTCGTTGAGCGGGTACACAGCGCGGCGCGTGGCGAAAGAACGCCCGATGACGCCGATTCTGTGTATGACGCCGAGCGAGACCACCTTCCGTCGTATGTCGCTGGTATGGGGTGTGATTCCGCTGCTCGTGCCGGAGTTCTCGACCATTGATGAGATGATCACCGTCACCGTCCGTGCTGCCTACGACAATCAGTTGGTGGAGCGCGGCGATACAGTGGTGATCATTGCGGGCGTACCGTTTGCCGTCGCAGGTCAAACCAACCTGCTCAAGGTGCATCGCATCGGTGAAGCAGGCGAAATCTAAAAATTAAACCGCAAAGACGCAAGGAGCTAGAGAAAGTCATTTCTTGGCGCTCTTTTTATCTTTGCGGTTTATTTAAGGTGGGGATTAGCGTAGGGGCGACCCATGGGTCGCCCCCTGGACTTTGGCGCTTTGAAGCCACCGTTGCGGGGGTTGGCAGCGGCTGAAATCGGTTATGTTGCGTTAGAAAGGGTCGAAAAGGCGTGAAAAACGCCTTACGATCAGGTCGAGCCATA
>DAOTUR010000237.1:0-5432 GCA_034436915.1 Anaerolineae bacterium | reverse complement strand
AAAATGTATTTTGGCGTAGGGACAGGGCCTGCCCTGTCCGTTCATCGCGTGAAAATGGACAGGGCAGGCCCTGTCCCTACACGAATCATGCATAACATTTTTCATTATCAAACGGTCTCATAGGGGCGGGCTTGTGGGTGTGCCCTCAATAAGCCTGAGTTTTGCATAAGGGTTTTTAGCGTGTTTCTTGCCCTTGACCCTTACCCCAACCCCTCTACCGCGCAGTGGGAGAGGGGTTGAGGTGAGGGATCTATAATATGCGGCCCGCGTTGCACACATTTAGCGGTAGACATCATCGCGCACATCTTCGAGGGCAGGCAGCCGCTGTCGCACCTCATCCACAACATCCAGTTCAATATCTACCGTGATGGTCTGTGGGTCTTCGCCCGCTTCCACGATGATCTTGCCCCAGGGATCGACAATCATAGAATGGCCGCCGTAGACGGTTCCGGCGGTTTCGCCCGCCGCATTGACCGCCACCATGAAGCATTGATTTTCAATCGCCCGCGCCACCAGCAGCGCCCGCCAATGGGCGATGCGCGCTTCGGGCCATTCGGCGCTCAGGAGGACAACTTTGGCTTTTTCTTCCAGCGCATATTTGCGGAAGAGTTCCGGGAAGCGCAGATCATAGCAGATGGCAAAGCCCGTGACGCCCCAGGGCAGATCGAGCACCAGCGGCGACGCGCCTGCCGCCAGATGCTTGTGCTCATCCATCAATTTGAAGAGATGAATCTTGCGATACACGCCCATCATGCGGCCATTGGGCGCAAAGAACGGCATCCCATTTGCCACCTCAACGCCGCGCTTCTCCAGGATCGAGCCTGTGATGCACAGCTTGTGCTGCGTCGCCAGATTGGACAACTGAGCAAACATGCCTTTGTTGAGTTCGCTGGCGTGTTCTTTGGCCTCTTCCAGCACATAGCCGGTTGACCACAATTCCGGCAGGACGATCAGACGGGATTTACAGGCCGCTGCTTCGGCTGCGATGCGTTCGAGGGTGCTGAAGTTCTTCCGCACATCACCTGCCGCAATTTGCATCTGGGCGAGGGTAATTGCCAATTTCGCCACAGGATTGATCCTCTCTACTTTGTCCTAGTGTCATTTGAAATGGCTGATCCAGGGGGATCGCCACGCTTTGTCTATTATAACGGACTCTTCTTAAGCGCGTTCGAGGGCGACGGTTTGCCAGAGCGAGACGACATCCTGCAAGGTTTCGTCCTCGTTGCGTTCTGTCACATCCAGTTCCATCACGCCCGCCAGCTTGCGGACAGCCCACTCACGTTCGAGGTCGCCCAGGGCCATCGCCCGTTCGCGGGGATCATGGTAGCGTGCGCCGAGCGTGAGATGCATCTTTTGCAAAATGGCATCCAGGCGGGCTACCAGACACACCACGATGCCTGCCTCCTGCATACGCGGCAAATAATCGCCGCTGGCGAGCGTGCTGCCATGAATGCGAATCACAGAGCCGCGATACAGCAGCACATTCGACATGACCTCGGCCATCATCGCCTTGAGGTGACGTTCGCCGTACATCTGGCGCGTCTCCTCCATCGATGCCCCCAGGCGCTGCTCAATCAGCGCTTCGACATCCACAAACGGACGCTTGAGCGTCACCGCCATCTGATTGACGAGGCGCGGATGATTGGAGGCTCCATAACCCGTGATGATGAGATTGCGATAGGAGGCGGGCAGACCGATAACCATCGTTACCAGCGCCCCGCAAACCACTCATCAAGGATGGCGGGAAGCTCATCAAAGCTGTTGATGGCGGCATCCGGCACAATCAGACCGCTGATGAGCGGCTGCGTGTGATGCAGGACGCGCAAAATCGCCTTCATGCCGGCAGATTGTGCGCCCGCCACATCTGCCACCGGATTATCGCCAATGAAGATCGTCTCATCGGGCTGTGTGCCGAGCATGGTCAGCGCATGGTCAAAGATGGCCGCGTGCGGCTTCAAATAGCCCACATCGGCGGCGGAAATGCGATGCGCTGGCTCCGGGAAGAAGCGCAGCAGGTCATAGCCTTCCAACTCGCTGTCACGCACCGACATCGGCTGTGAAGCGTTGGTGACGATGCCTGTTTTGATGCCATGCGCTTGCAGGATTTTGAGAAATGGCGCGACATCCTCAAAGACCGTCACGCCCTGGATACAGCCCCAGCCATACGCCCGCAAGCACTGGTCAAGGCCAATGGTCTCATCCGGCAGAAAGCCAAATTGAGCCAGCGCTTGCAGCAGCATGCGCCCGATATTCGGCGCTTTCAGGCTGGTGCGGGCATCGACCCACGCCTCACGGGTGAGACGATTGTAGTAGCTCTGAAAGGCGGAAAATCCACCATTCAATGGACGGTTTTCGCCGCTGAGGTAGTTATACACCCCTTGCAGATGGCGCTCTTCGGCAGCGGGCCAATCCCCATTCCAATCGCGCCAATCGATCAGGGTATCGTCCATATCGAAGAGAACCGCTTTGAGACGAACTTCGCTCATAACGTCACAATCGCCCGTTCGGGAATATGTTCGGGTTCCGGCTGCGGCGCTTCTTCGGCACGCCACATGAGCAGCATGTGCTCGATGCCAGCGGCAGGTGTCGCAAAGCGCGGCGACCAGCCCATCGCCTGCGCCTTCGCAGTCGAGACGGTGATGCTAGTATCGAGTGCGTTGCGCTGGGCAGGTGTTGTGCGCCAGCCCATCATGAAGCCGGGGATGGATGCGGGTTCACCGACGCCCAGGGTCGAGGCAAACAGACGCATAAAAGCATCGGGACTCAGGTGGCTGTCATCGGCCAGATTGAGAGTTGTGCCTGTGGCTTCGCCCGTATCGGTGGACTGTTCAATGAGTATGAGGATGGCCGCCGCGAGATCATCTTCATACAGCCAGGCCGCAGGTTTTGTCCCGGCGGGCATCCCGCGTCCGGCCTTCAATGCTGTATCCATCTTACGCATGGCCGCTGTGCCTGCCCCGTAGAGATAGCCACAGCGCAGCACGTAACCGGGAATGCCGCCATCGAGGACAGCCGCCTCAGCATCCGCCAGCGCCGCCAGCAGCGGTGTATTGCGCTGAATTGGATCGGTCTCCAAAGCGGCATGACCGTGTGTATCGCCGTACAAAAAGGCGAACGACGGGAAAATCATGCGCTTCACGCCCGCCTGTCCGCTGGCCGTAACGATCTCATCGGTGGCCCGCAGAGCGCTCATATAGTCGGCTTCCGGCACGGCATACTGCGGCACACCGCCTGCATTCAAATGGGCCAGATGGACGACGTGGGTCACGCGGCGCATTTGCAGCAGGCCGCGCACATCATTGACGCGATCCAACTGCGGGAAGGTGGGCAGTGCTCCCAGGCGGCGTATCTGGCTGGCTTCATCAGGCGTCTTGACCGCGCCAATCACCTTGTAACCGCGCTTCACCAGCTCACGGATCAAGGTCAGGCCCGTTCCAGTCATGGCCCCGGTGACAAACACGCTGATCGAATTTTCGGTGGATGGGGGAACACTGCTTATATCAGTCATTCATCACGCTCTCAGGGGCTTAAATGTCTCGCAAACGGCCCAATTATAGCATCAGGAGCACGCTAGAGGCAACGCTGTGTAAACGCAGGCTGTTGATAGATGAGCGTCCGCACCTGTCAGGTAGAGATCGGCCCTCAAATTAGAGACCAAAGCCTTTATAATCTCTCTATCAAGAAGACAAACTGATTGCGATTCGATGATTATTAACACAACTGAATTCGAGCAGTATTCACTCTCAACCAATCCTCGCCCGTTATTCCTGCTTGGCGATGCGTGCGATATTCTCAAGTCCATCCCCACAGCCTCGATTGATTTTTGTATGACCAGTCCGCCCTATTGGAAAAAACGAGTTTACCAAAATGGTGGTATCGGCCTGGAAGCCACGATGCAGGATTATGTGTTGCAGTTGATGAATGTCTTTCTGGAGGTCAAACGGGTGCTTAAAAATACAGGGTCGTTCTGGCTGAACCTGGGAGATACCTACCGCGACAAGGGATTGGCAGGCATTCCCTGGCGCATTGCGCTGGCTCTGATGGATGAGCAGCAGTGGATTCTCAGAAATGATGTGATCTGGAATAAGATCAAAGGGCCTGACAACGCCAACGATAAACTCCGCAATACTCACGAATACCTTTATCATTTCGTGAAGCAGAGCAAGGGCTTTTACTATAATATCAGTGCGATTCGCTCCAAGCCGCGTGAAGCCCGTGTAAAAAATGGCGTCGTGATCTCAGCAACAGGAGTGACGGGAGTGCGTTATAAACGTCAGATTGAGCTTTCAACGTCTCTGTCTTCTGAAGAGAAAAAAGCAGCCTTTGCCGCGCTTGATCAGATGCTTCGCCGTATCGAGATGGGAGAAATCTCAGATTTTCGTATGGTGATACGAAATCAGCAGCGCACCACGCATTCCGACTCGCTTAAACTCTCTGGGAGAGCGAAAGAACTGTCTCAAAAAGGCTTCTATTTTTTGCAATATCATCCTGATGGAAGTAAGCCCGGCGATGTGTGGGAGCTGATGCCGGAGGACACAACGCATGGCGAAGGTCATTATGCCGCCTATCCGCCGGATTTATGTCGCATCCCGCTGCTGGCAACCTGTCCGGAAAATGGAATGGCCCTCGATCCGTTTTGCGGAACGGGGACAACGAACCTCGTCGCCATGCAGCTAGGTCGTAAATCGATTGGGATTGATATTTCAGACGCATATCTCGATACAGCGCGGAAACGGTGTCACTTTTTATTATGACGAGCCCTCTCCTCGAACTTTTTACGCTGTCAACGCTGCGAAACGATATTGATTGGTCGTCTGTCGGTGCAGAACAATCCTGTGCTTACCTGGGGCGCAAGTGCATTAAGGTTCGCAAGAGCCAGCCGGATATTTCGATTGGGACGTGCTCAGTCCGATATGGCGCACAATCAAAATCGGCCATTATTTGCCCGCATCGCTTTTTAGAGCGCGGCCAAATCTTCTTCGACTGCTTGCACCTTCTCACGCAGCATGAGCCAGGGAATGAGATTCATCGTATTTCGGAGATTGAAATTCCAGGCGGAAGTGTCGATTATTTCCTTGTATCGGTGAGGAATGGTAAGGTCGTCGATTTTGTCGGGATTGAACTGCAAGCGTTGGATACAACAGGCACACTCTGGCCGCCGCGTCAGCAATTTTTGCAATCTCAAGGGGTATCTTCACAGGAAGAACAGCAGAAATCGTCTGCCTATGGGATCAATTGGAAGATGACAGCCAAAACGACGCTGGTTCAGCTCCATCACAAGATCGAAACGTTTGAAGCATTGGGAAAACACCTGGTTCTTGTGCTGCAAGATGGTTTGCTGGCTTATATGCGCCGCGAATTCAGTTTCGAGCATTTTCAGGACGCAAAATTAGGTCATGCCATGCATTTTCATGCCTATTCTCTGCAACAGG
>DAOTUR010000236.1:0-3376 GCA_034436915.1 Anaerolineae bacterium | reverse complement strand
CCTTTGTTAAGGTGCTAACAAGAGTTTAACAAATTACCAGAAAAGCGCAACCCTTACGCCTTATATCCCCATGTCTAAAGCCAGGGGTCTTACGGCGTTTCTCTGATAACGCAAAATCGAGGCACGAGGCCCCGATTTTTGTGATCGTTTAGGAAAAAAGTTGATTTAGCCGAAGTTCTTGGCTTTGACTTTGCCGCCCATCAGCCCCATATCCTGACCAAAGCGCACCAGCATGTACGCGCTGCCGAAGTACAGCATCGGCAGCAGGATCAGGCCGGGAATGACGCAGAGGACAAAACCAATCATGACGATAATGCCCCCAACGAGGCCGAAGAAGAACGAATTGATCAGGTAGCTGATGGCAGCACTGAGATTTTCACGCAGGATCGCAATATTATCCCCGAACTGCATGAACACGCCCGTGTCTTCAGTGAGCGCATAACGCACGTAAACCACTGCGATCAGCATACTGAAAAAGAAGCCGATGATCGAGCCGAGAAGCCCGCCGCTGCGTCCCAGGAGCATCCCCAGGAGAAACGAAACGACCAGCATCGGAATGATGTAGATCAGGCTGTAGAGAATCAGCGTTAATCCACGCGAGAAATCACCGCCATAATCAAACTCAAGCAGTTCCATGTTGCCGTCGCTGATCTCGCGGATCAAGCGCAGCATATAGCCTGCCAGCATGATGGCCGCAAAGATGTTGACCAGCGGAATTACGAGCATAATGCCCGCAATGGCGGCCTTATTGATCCAGCCCTTACTATTAAACGGATATTGTAACGCTTCAAAGAAATACATTGTAATGTTCTCCTGTGGTGCAGAACGTTCTCTCGATGATAACATAAATCGTTATTTATGCGGGCATTCTCGACAGGTTTTATAGACTCTTTATGACAATCGTCCGGTTTACGTTCGCACCAGCTCAGGATTGACCACATACTGCCACCAATTGTGCGAGACTCCATTCGTCTCCCCCACAACATGGGGCATATGTCGAAAAAGCCACACATGATGTTTGCGGATATCACCGTTGCCCCAATCGGCGCAGGTCATCAGGCGCGGTTCGCCGCTCAAATCTGGAAAATTGTACCAGGTATCGGCGCGGGAGAGCACAGGCGTCGGATTGCCCCACTCATCCTCACAGGCACAGTTGATGATGCCTATTGTATGCCGTATTTTGGGTTGGATTGGGAATGCAAAAAGCCCGACGTCTCGGGCTTTTTGGGCTGGCAAATATTTTTTGAAAGAAGAATTTTGCAAGAAAAGATGTATTTAAGACGATGTTAACGACACCAAGGCGCATTGTCAAGGCTGTGTGAAGAATTGGTGAGTAGGTTCGTGCATTGTGAACAAATTAAACATTTAAGGGGATATTTGTTATCAGATATCATCATGCCTGAGAATGCAAAAAGCCCGATCTCTCGGGCTTTGCATTTTGCAAAAAAGTTTTGCAAGAAGGATTTATTTAAAGCAATCTTAAACTTAGCCCTGCGTCTTGTCAAGATGCTGTGAACGGCTCATGAGCTGATTCATACAGGATGAACAGGGTAATCCTTTAACCCTCAGCACGCCTCTTGTGTTGGTCATCCAGTTTGCCGCTTTCCTCTCATCATCCCCTTAGACAACTCTCGACAATATGAGGACAATCTCCATGCTATAATTGTGAAAATGTTCACAGTCTGAGGACAATCACAATGGCTGCATACGACTGGGATGTGATTATTGTTGGCGGGCGGGCGGCGGGATCAACGCTGGCCGCTCGATTGGGTAAATCTGGGCTGCGTGTGCTGCTGCTGGAACGGGCATCGTTTCCGTCCCTGCCTGCTGTGTCCTCCCCTATCATCTATGCCTCAACGATGAAGATGCTGGACGAAATCGGCGCAAAAGAGGCGGACTATGCCCGCAATACGCCGCGCATTCGCCGCGTCATCAATGCGGGCCGTGTCGCCACCGCCACACTGAAAATCCCGATGGGCTTTGGCCGCGATTATGCCTATGCGGTGGATCGCGCCCGCTTTGATGAGGCACTGTGGAATACGGCCTTGCAGCACCCGACTGTCCAGGGGCGGCAAAATTTCAGCGTGACCGATCTGGCGTGGGAGGGTGAGCGCGTCGTGGGTGTGATCGGGCGTGAGAAAGATGGCCCCTCCGAGACGCTCACGGCGGATGTCGTCATTGGAGCCGATGGACGCTTTAGCGTGGTCGCCCGCAAGACCAATGCTCAGGAACGTGATGTGCATGACTCGCATCCGACGACGAATTATTATGCCTATTGGCGCGGCGTCACCCCGTATGACAATCAGGGCGCAACGGCAGTGGCCTATGAGAGCGATGGGCCGTATGGCTATCTGGTGATGGAGAGCGCCGATGGTGAAGCGGCGGTGGGCGTGGAAGGCCGCAGCGATGCTCTGGAAGCGCCTGCGGGCCAGGCCGAGACGTTTTATCTTGAGATGTTGCAGCGCAATCCGGTGTTGTGGGCGCGTTTTGCCCATGCTGAACGGATCACGAGCGTGCGCGGGATGCGGCAGATCGGCAATCTGTATCGGCAGGCGGGCGGGCCGGGTTGGGCGCTGGTGGGCGATGCCTATCACCAGAAAGACCCGCTCGATGGACAGGGCCTGTACGATGCCATTGCGACGGCCCGCGCTCTGGCCCATGCCATCGGCCAGTATAAGCGCGGCCTGCTGACGTGGACAGCGGCGCTCAAGGACTATGACGAGACATGCCGCATTATGACCTATGGCATGTACAAATCGCTCCAGCAGCGCGTCTACACGAGCTTTTATCAGCCGCCTGCCCTGCCGCCCCTATTGCAGCAGTGGGTGTCGGACGATGAGGCCGTGCTGACGCTCATGGGGCGGATGCTAACGCGCCAGATTTCGCCGGATATGATGCAGCTCCTCATGCCGCCGCTGATGGCGCGAGCCGTAGCCCGCGGCGCTGTGAAAGAGGCGGTCAAAGAGGTGGGCAAGCGCCTGCGGGATCGACTGCCATTTTCGCAGTGGGGCTAGGAATAGGCGATAAACCCCTCATCACATGGGGCGAGAAGGCCAGGTGGTCTGTAGGGACAAGGCCCGCCTTGTCTACATGTTCGGACACGGCAGGCCGTGTCCCTACGCCAACATCCTTGTATTCCTGGCGATCAGTGTGGCGTAGGCGAGGAATCCATAAGGACATTTAAACGCAACAGGGGAGACATGATCATGTCTCCCCTGTTGATTTTTCCTATTTCAACAACGAATTACCGAAAAAGCGCCGTAAAGCCCCTGCCTTCAGGCATGGGGATATAAGGCGTCGGAGCACAAACCACTTTTTCTGATAGACTCGTCTATGAGATGGGGCATCATCTCATACTGTCTCAGTCGGTGGAAGT
>DAOTUR010000235.1:0-8075 GCA_034436915.1 Anaerolineae bacterium | reverse complement strand
TCAACATCGGACGCCGGGCGGCGGTCATTCCGCCATACGCGGTGTGTGTTTTGGGTTTCAATCCCGCCATAACTGCAAGCCCCCGCCTTTAGGCGTGGGGTATCTGACACCAAGCAATCATCGCCCGTATGATGGTCTCTCGATGCACATCAGAACTCACTCGCAAATCAATCTCAGGATGTGTTGGGTTATACCAATCCCAGACGGAGCATTCTCCAATGATCTCACCCTGTGGATTGAGAAACACCTGTGATGATGTGGCGAAATCCAAGTTTGGGCTTTGCCACCGGCCTGAAATCATCTCAGCGGTGAACAGTTCATTGCGCCCACTCTCTTTTTCTGCGCGGGTATAAACACGGGCGACGGCCTCGGCATCCTCCAATGTGGCGGGACGTTGGGTATAGCCCTGCGGCAGCGGCAAATCAGACTGGATCGAGTGCGAAGAGGTTGGAATCATAAGAGGAGTTCCCCCAAAATTTATCTTGTGATTCAGTTATAAGAGGGGATGCAGGTATTTTGGCGTTAAGGTCTTGGCCGACGAGCAGGCAAAAAAAGAGGACAGACTGAACCCGTACTGTCCTCTCTGAATAAAACACGTCCGCGAAGGGCGCGTTTAATCCCCTGTATTCATACGCTCCACGCCGGGGCGAATCTCTTTTTCAAAATGGGTGTAACGAACCACAGGCGACATGCCCACGCGCTCGTACAACCGTGTGGCCCCGGTGGGGCTGCTGGCATCCACGCCCAGGCAGACGGTCTTCTGGCCGCGCTGCCAGTACTCAGCGAAGGCGTGCGTCAGCATCGCCTGGGCCAGCCCTTTTTTGCGATAGGCGCGGCGCACCGCCACAATGAGGATATAGCCCTGCTTGGGCTGCGTGAAATCTTCAATACGGCACAAGACCAGTCCGGCAATCTCGCCCGTCGCTGTATCCGTCGCCACATACCACAGCGAGGCATCAAACTTGGCATCTGTCTCGATATTGTGCCGCCATCTTTCCACAATTTCGCTCAGAGGCCGCTTGGTATAGCCATAATGATCCTGCCACATATCATCTTTGGCGGCGACCACCGCTTCAAGTTCAGCCGGATAATCAAACGTCCTGAGCGTGAGGCCGTCGGGCATTGCCAGCACTGTCGGCGGCTCTTGCAGGGTGATGCCCATGCGATAGAAATAGCGAATGGCGTTGTAGCCGAGCGATTCAATGAATGCCACCTGCTCCGCAGCATCCGCATTATAGTCGGTACAGGGGCCAAAGCGCTCCTCTGGTTGAATCTTTGCCATCGCTTGCAGCGCCCGCTGTTCGCCCCACGCAATAAGAACCTGCGTTACGGCCTGCCAATGAGTGCCGGGGGTGACGTCCCAATCCAGCCAGGGATGGGCCGGGTTGAAATCATCCCGCACCGTCACGCAGCCCACGATCTCGCCCTGGGCATTGAGCACGACCTGTGAGGAGGTGGCGAGATCCCATTTGGGTTCCTGCCACTCACTGAGAAAATATTCGGCGGTAAAGATTTCATCTTCGCCGCGCTCCTGATAGGCCGCCGTATAAACGCGAGCGACGGCCTCCGCATCGTCGAGTGTGGCGAGACGCTGGCTATAGCCCTCTGGGAGGGAAACGGAGTTTGTCTGGATGGGGGCTTCTGCCGTCATTGTCAACTGTCCCTGAAAGATCATAGGATATTGTCTAAGGGTCATTATGGTTTACAAGTGTCCCTATGTCAAGTCACTGGCTGGCAGATGAGGCCGTACAAAAATCATCCCGCCCCACCCGATAGCCCTATGTCAAGAGGTTGCCACCTATACGCCATGCCCTGCATCGGGTATTATTCGCACGTTTTGCAACACTTTTGTTTGGAGACTGTCCTAAGATGACCTACCGCGATAACACCAACCAAAAACGCTTTACGGTGTTTATTGGCATTGTTCTCATCGCCTCTATGTTGATGAGTTTGCTAATCCCCCTTGTACGCAATGCCGACACAGCCGCCGCCGCGCAGCCCACTGTCGTCCCTACCGTCACCCCACCGCCCGCCATCACGGATGTATCGAGCATCGTCTTTGATCGCACCTATCTGCACCCGTCCGGCTTGTTCAGCGTCAAGCTGCCGAGCGGATGGAATGCCAGCGCCAGCACCAGCACCGCCACCGAAGCGCAGATGACGATGCAGAATAATGCTCAGGGCAGCGTGGTTGAAGTGCGCCTCCTGAAGCCCGCCACACCCATCACCGACGCAACGCAACTTGGTCAGATTTTCACGCCAGACTGGCTCAAATCGAGCTGGCGTTCGTACCAAACCTGGGATGAGAGCCTGCGCCAGGTGGTCGATAACACACTCCAGATCGACTTCACGCTCAAGAAAGATGGTCAGGATTTCATCGCTCGCCAGATCGCCCGCGCCAATGGCGATTGGGTGTATGTGACTCGCGTGGTCGCGCCCGTCAATGCCGCCGAGATGCTGCGCTACGTGCTGGCCGAGACCGACAAATCCATCCAACTCCAGACGCCTGTGTCTGCCGTTCCGCTGGAATGGGCCAGCTATAGCGATGCCACATGGCAGCACCTGATTCGCTTCCCCGCCGCATGGCAGCGCGTGGATGCCGCCCTCGGTGTGCCGGCCAGCATTGAAGGCCCCGCAGGAGCACTGCGCGTTGAGGCTGTCGAGGGCAAGACCCTGGCCTCAGCCGATGACGCCAAAGCCTACGCCAGCAGCACGCGCAGCGGTCTCACGGTGCAAAATGTGAAGCCCATCTCGCAGTTGGGCAGCGATGGTTTCCAGGTGGCCTATACAACCAGCACGCTGGATGGCGAAAAACAAAGTGGTGTCATGCTGCTGCTCAATGGGTCGGATAACAAACTGCATGTCGCCAATTTGCGTCTGAGCGGATCCGGCGATATCAATCTCAATGATGAGACTGCCGCCGCCCCGTATGCCGAGACATTGAAGATTCTGTCATCGTTCGAGATCTATGCAGGCAAAGATATCAGCGTCAGCCTGTAAAAGATATTCCTTTAACCCCTCACCACCCGGCCTCCTCTCCCACAAGGGGCGAGGAGGGTTTGGGGTGAGGGGTTAAAAGCAAAATAAACCACACATCAGGCTAATCCCTTTCATTCCTCCCCATAGATCGTTTAAACCCATCAGATTTCATTTTCCTTTTGCAAAAAACGAACAGGTATTCTATCATCAAAGACATATTGCGTATCCCAGACCGCGAGAGTCGTGATGATTACCTATGTTTATGGCAGTCTCTTTTATAGTCCGGCGCATGTGCTGGTCAACCCGGTCAACACCGTCGGGGCGATGGGGACAGGTCTGGCGTATGATTTCAAACGTTTCTATCCGCAGATGTTCGAGTCCTACCGCGAGTTGTGCCGCCAGGATCGTTTTGAGACGGGCCAGCTTTTCCTCTACAAGACCGCGCACAAATGGATTTTGAATTTCCCGACCAAAAAGCATTGGCGAGCGGCGGCCAAGCTGGATTATATCGAGGCGGGCTTGCAGCGCTTTGCCTCCATCTGGGCTGAACGCGGCATGACATCGGTGTCTTTCCCGCTGCTGGGGACGGGCAGCGGCGGCCTGACGACAGAGGAGATTCTGCCCCTCATGACCGCCTATCTTGATCCGCTGCCGATCATGACCTATATCCATCTCTACGACAAACACGCCGCCGATTTGCAGGAGCGCTATCTCCATGCGGTGCGGGCGTGGCTGATGAGCGTGCCGCAGGCGCAGCCCTTCCGCGAGTTCTGGCGCGATCTCATGGCGGCGGCGCGGCAGACGCCCGAACTCATCACCCGCGACTCGCACGAGCCGTTTCGCGTGATGGTGACGCCCGCGCAAAAACAGCAGCGTCTGAGCCTCAAGCTGCTGCGCGAGGGCCAGGAGCCGATTTTCATCCCGGAGACGCAACTGCAAGACCTGTGGGGCTATATTCAGCGGGCGGGCTACAGTCTGCCGCACCAGTTCCCGGCTAGCCTCGACCAGCACGCGGATTATCTCATCCCCCTGCTGACGCAGCTCCCCTATGTGCGCGGCGTCGAATTGGCCCCGCGCAGCGGCGCACATGTCTGGGGGCTGCACTATATCCCACCCAAGCGCAAAGCCGAGCCAGCGCCGATCCGCCTGACCCCCCAGATAAGCGAGACACAGCCATGATGAATCGCAAAATTTTTATCTCATATGCCCGCACCGATAGCAAACTGCTGGCGCACCGTCTGTGTGCTGATCTGCAAGCGGCGGGCTACACCGTCTGGTTGGATACGAGCGAGATTGCAGGCGGAGCCAGTTGGTCGCAGGATATTGAAGAGGCCATCGAAGAATGCAGCGTCATGATTGCCCTCATGAGTCCTGCTGCGTATAACTCACAGTGGTGTCGCGCCGAACAACTGCGGGCCACGCGCAAAGGCAAAAAGCTGCTGCCCCTGCTGGCGGTGGCAGGCGCGGAAGTGCCATTGCATCTGGAGCATCTGAACTATCTGGATTTTTCGCCCAGCGCCCAGTATGGCGAACGGCTGCAAGACCTGCTCAGTGATCTGCGAGCACGCGAGGCATTCCAAGCATCAACGGGTACATCGACAGGGAATGCCCCCAAAGGACGGGTGCTGCGCGGCGTCAAGAAGGTGGCACGCGGTTTTTCGGGCGAGGCCGCCCCGCTCAAGCGTGGCTCACAAACGCTGCACAGGCATCTGGAGAGTCTGCGCGGCGAAGCCTGGTTGGGAGCGCGGCAGTGGTGGCCGTATTTCCTGTTCTACCCGACGGATGTACAGACAGTGGTCAGGATTTTGCAGCAGGGCGAGGTGAAATCACCCTTCCTCGAGGGTGCGGCCAATGCCTCGCGCTGGGAGCGCTCGGTGCGCTTTTATTTTCGTCCGCGCACGCCCGATCTTTTTGTGCAGGAAGGCTTTAAGCCGCGTGCTCAACTGCAAAAATCAACGCTCTCGATGCCCGTGTATCTGCTGTTTGACCTGGAAATGATGCTGTCGCAGTCGGGCGCACGCTTTGCCTACGGCGATCCGGCCAAAACGGGCATCACCTACAGCACGCCTACCTTCTTCAAAGAGATGCCGTTCGAGCAGATTTATCATGATTCGTGGTTTATGCCCGACCAGAAGAACGAGATTATGCGCCATCGTGAGGCGCAAGCCCTGATCCCGGAGCGCATTGGCCTTGAGGGGCTGCAATTCATCTGGATGCGTTCGCCCGCCGAGTACGACACGCTGCATTCGCTCCTGACAGCGGAGATGTGGCGGGCCTGGCGCGATAAAATCACCCCGCGTGCCGATTATCACCTGTTCAATCATCGGCGCGTATACGTGGAACAGGCAGCGCTACTGGCGGATCAACTCCATTTCACCTTCAATCAGGTAGATCGAGAGTCGCCGGATGTCTTCACGGCGCATC
This sequence comes from Anaerolineae bacterium, assembly GCA_034436915.1. Lineage (GTDB taxonomy): Bacteria > Chloroflexota > Anaerolineae > Aggregatilineales > Phototrophicaceae > JALHOR01. The sequence continues at coordinate 2,672 of DAOTUR010000235.1, read as the reverse complement.
TCACGCTGGCATGGCCGAATGGTCGCAGCGCGTCATGGCAGCAGGCCGATTTTACGGGCCTGACTGATTGGCGTGTCACCCTGCCTGACGCACAGCCCGGTTACACCGTCACGCTGACGCTGGATGGAGAATTGGCGTATCAAGGGCGGCATGGGACGGACGCTGAGGTGCTGTAGTAGGATGGGGAGAGGCTTGCTTATTACCCCTCACCCCAACCCCTTTCCCACAAGAGGCGAGGCAGGGAGAGGGGTTGGGGTGAGGGCAATATCATAAAACCTATCCAAAACTCAGGTGTAGAGAGATGTTTTGTTGGGGCGCAGCGTGCCGCGTCCCAACACGCCAGATGTCCACATCGAGGGCGATCCATGGGTCGCCCCTACAAAAACAGGTGTCTTGGCCCCATTGACATGTAGGGGCAGGATGCATCCTGCCCAATTCCACCTCCCCCGCTGCTAATTCGCCCTCAGGCTTATCAAAGGGTCAGCGATGTGGATGATTGGCAGCGTAAAGCAAAACGCCGCACCCTTGCCCAACTCCGACTCAACCCAGATGCGCCCATTGTGGCGCTCGACCACCTTTTTGCAGATCGCCAGACCAATGCCTGTGCCTGAATATTCGCTGCGACGGTGCAACCGCTGAAACAAGCCAAAGATGCGCTCCTGATACTCAGGCGCGATGCCAATGCCATCATCTTTGATGCTGAACAACCATTCGTCGCCCTTCTTTTCAGCGCCAATGTGAATATGAAGGGGTTTATCGGTGTGAAATTTGAGCGCATTGCCAATGAGGTTCTGGAACAACTGCATGATTTGCAGCGAATCCGCCTGAATCTCCGGCAGATCGTCTTTTGTGACGCTGGCCCCCGCATCGGAAATCGTGAATTTGAGGCTTTTTAGAACCTGATCCACGATATCATTGAACGACACAAACGTGGCAATCTCCTGCTCTTGCGTATCGAGGCGAGCATAGGCCAGCAGACCGCTGATCAGCTCCTTCATGCGACTCGCGCCATCGACAGCGAAAGTGATGAATTCGCGGCCACTGTCATCCAGCGCCGTTGCGTAGCGCTGCTCGATCAATTGTAAATAGCTCGTCACCATTCGCAGTGGTTCCTGGAGATCGTGCGAGGCAACATAGGCAAACTGTTGCAGATTGTCGTTTGAACGGCGCAGCATAATGGCATAACGCGCCTGGGCCTCAATCCAGCGCAGACGTTCCTGCTCAAGCTGTCTCTGCTGCGTCATATCGCGGCACACGACCACTGACCCCACCGCACGCCCCTGTCCATCTTTGATCAACGCGATGTTATCATCAATGGCGATCTCGCCACCCTCGCGGGCCACAAGCCGTTTCGCCACGATAGGCGTGAGAGACACATCCTGTGCGCCCTGCCGACGCATTTCTGCGAGGTCGGTATTGTCGGCCTCCCGCGTCACGTTATACACCTCCGTCAGCGGCTTGCCAACGGCTTCGGCAGTAGGCCAACCCGTCAGCGCCTCTGCCACCTGATTCATAAAGCTGATATTGCCATGCATATCAGCGGCGATGACCGCATCGCCAATGCCTGCTAGGATCGTATCGCGCCATTCGCCCTGAAGCTGGATTTCTTGCGCCCGCTGCTGGGATATTTTGAGAGCATGTTCATAACTTTGCGACAATTGGAGCAACTGCCGCCGCGTCATCGCCGCCAGCACGCCGCCTATCCCCAGGCCGCCCAGGATAATACTGATGATGACGAATTGAGACGTGGCTTGAGTTGCGGCAATCCGCTCCGTCCGCAGACCATCCTCCACACTGACGAAGGCCGCCAAGTGCTGGTGGATATCATCCATCTGATGCTTGCCTTCAAGCTGCATCGCCACATCACGAACGCCTGATGCCGCGTCATTGGTGCTCAGAGTTTTGGCGGCAAATGCCCGCCAGTTTTTGATATCTTCCTGCAATTGAGTCAGCACGAGGCCCTGCCCTGGATTGTCGGACACGAGCGTCTGTAAGTGAGCAAAGTTCGGGTCTAAGGTCGTTTGCGCCTGCTGGTAAGGCTCAAGGAAAACGGGATCGTTCGTCACGAGATAGCCGCGCAGCCCAGACTCCATATCCACAAGCAAGCTGAGAACAATCGTCGCCTGGGTGATGACCTCATTGCTGTGCTGCACCCATTTGTTGGTGTCCAGGACGCTGCTTAACTGCCAGAGAAAGACAGCGATGAGAAGCATCAGCAGCAGCACAGGGTAGATAATGGCCCGCGTGAGCGTGCGGCGGAAGGCTTTACTTTCAGACGGAGGGATAGGCAGTTCTGCGGTGAGACGAGTCATGGGCGACTTTCTAAAATTTAAAAACTCCCACAGTTACAGCAAATATTGTCACTGTTATGTCAGGTCGTCAACATCGACCTTATGGAGAAGATGCCTCTATATTATCAAGCGGGCTGACAATATGCAAACTTATCACTATTATATTAGTTGGGGGCAAATCGGCGGACGAGGCGGGCGTCGTCCCTACAAATACCGTTTGGGGAGCAGCGGGCTGGTTGGGCATGGCGTGCCACATGGGCATTAAGCTAAGGGGAAAATGCTATTTGTCGCCAGATCAGCGTCTGTTTTGCTTCGCGGACGCTGAAGGCTAAAGCCCTCAGCTATGGGATTTGAAAGACAATGACCTCATTTATGCCTGTT
>DAOTUR010000234.1:0-9354 GCA_034436915.1 Anaerolineae bacterium | reverse complement strand
TATCTTGGGAGTGAGGCGTCAGGAGTGGGTTTTGTGAGGGGTCGAAAAGAGCGTGAGAGGGGTTCAAGGGGTGATCTCCTAAAGTGTCGTATTCTGCCTATTATACGTCATCTCATTCAACACTTTAACCCCCAAAATTCACCCGTAACAATACACTACCGCAGGTGGATAGCACTCCTTTATTCTCACTTTTGGGCGTTGTTGTTGCCGTTGACTGTGCTGCTCATAAAAAGCCATCTCGAATCCCTCATTCTTGCTTACAGGGATACTTGCCTAATGCGATTAGTACTTCGCGCTGTTCAATACGAGGTTGATCATTGAAATGCAGTACAAAGGTTGTTGCCCTGCCTTCTGGCGTATGAGGTTCAATAGTAGCACCCTTCAATGAAAAATGGTTCTCCCATATGTCACGACGTGGATGAAACAAAAACGTAGGATCACCCGTTTTTGGATCAGCGGCAGCAATATTGGAACCTTTATAATGATTGCACATGGGACAACTTAACGCGAGATTGTTCGCATCTGTTAAACCACCGTGTGAGCGGGCGATGATGTGTTCCATATGAAAACTCACAGTACTGTTACTCTGCGATAAACGACAGTATTCACAACATCCCCCAGACCGCTCCAATATCAGCTGACGGAGTTCCAATGGGATATAGCTCACGCTTTGCCTGCCAGCCTAAGTTGTGCTTTTGCTTTAGCTAAATCCATCACCTGTATAACCGCTAGAATTTTTTCTAATTCCAGCCGTTCCACTGGAGATAAACCTTCTTCACGGTTTCGCTCTAGCAGATCATCAATGTACTGCTGTATTCCCGTCGAAACTTTGTAATCAGCCAGTTCCTCTAAGCTCGGTTGGGTTGCCAGAAAATCCGCCAATTCTGCAAAAATGGAGTGTTGAACGTTAAGCACCCTATCGCTTCCTTTCTTTAATGATTCTATTCTACCATCATTCCTAATAATCAGGATGCGCTCTGTACCCGAATAGCGTAAACAACTTCGCTTCAAAGTTTAGTATATAAAACGTGCCAAGCGTGGCATGGCGGTATATGTCCTGTAGAAAGCAACAGTTGAAAAAAGATTAAGATAGAGCTTGAGCGAGTGGCGGGTTAATATAAACGCCGTTGGGCGAGCCTCTGACAACCTAGTCCCCTTCATAAAACGTTGCGGATAGAGAGAATAGGCTTGAGTCAAAACGGCTTGTATTGGTATGAAGCGTCAATTATTGGGGCAGAATTCCCTTTTTTCGGACACATTTTGCCACCAAATGCCGTACTAACTGGCTTGTTTCCTGCTCAGTAATCATCCAAACTGTCACGTAGCGACTAAAAATATCGAGAACAGTGCTTGGCGTGATTCTTTGTCGTACCAAGCGGTTTTTAGACGATATCATGAAAAAGAGCAGACTTTCCTAAACAGGGGAGCCTGCTCCTTTTTTGTTCTTATGTCATAAACGAACCTAACGCACGCTGATTTTTACGGTTAGCTTAGTCAGTTGCAGGGTGAATTTAATTAAGACGAATGATTTCGTTGCCAGTGCATGGGGCTAGGCGAATCGCTAGGTTGTTTAGGGTTTTTAGTTAGGCACGCTTCAAATAAATGGTGTAACGCATCCGCATCAAAGCCCCCTTCAGAGGCAATGACAACAACTTGTGATTGCCGTTGCTCATTGATTTGCCATTGGCGATGTGCTGCCATTTCAATCCGTCTGCCAACAATTTGAAAGAAGAAGCGATATGCCTCATATTCGGCAATATAGAGAAATCCTTTAGCGCGATAAATGCTGTTTGGAAGCCGGATCAACGCATCTTGTAATCTTGCAATCGCCAGTGGGTCGGGGGATGTCCAGCTCCATGTGGTATACACCAATGTGTGGTCATGGTGGTGATGGTTGTGGTCATCGTCATGGTTGTGGTCATCGTCATGGTTGTGGTCATCGTCATGGCGGCGATGGTTGTGTGCTTGTTTTGCTTCATGAACATGCACATCACGCGCTTCACGGTCTACCATTTTTTCTATGCTAAAGTTGCCAACGCCTAACAAAAGCTCTAAAGGCACTTGCCCATGATTTGCTTCTAAAATACGAGCATCGGGGGCAATTTGTGTGATATGATGCTTTACCCGCGCCAAGTAATCGGACGTCACCAAGTCTACTTTGCTTAAAACCACGATGTCAGAAAATTCAATTTGGGCGATGCCCAATTGCTCATCGTGACCCTCTAGTAACAATAGGTTTTCTGCGTCTGCTACGGTAATCACACCATCTAGCCGAACCAGAGGCATGACTTCGGGCATTCTAAACGTCATTGCCACCGCAAACGGGTCTGAAACACCACTTGTTTCGATAATGATATACTCTGGCGGGTCACTGCGTTTTAGTAAATTCAGCGTCTCTTTTAGCAAATCACCCCGAATTGTGCAACAGATACACCCATTAGAGAGGGTAATCATCTCACCTTCTATCCCGACTACTAATTGCGAGTCAATGTTAATTGCGCCAAAGTCATTTATAAGGACAGCGACTTTTAGACCATGTTCGGCGTTTAGAATGTGGTTTAAGAGCGTCGTCTTACCCGCACCTAAAAACCCTGTCAAGATAGTAAGTGGCACAGGAAACTGTGATGCTTTTGTATTTGGTCTCATAGATTACCCCTTTATTTGATACGAAGTCTCATTTAGAATACACCACACGACGCGAAAATACAATGACCAAAGGAAAACTTCTTATGATAAAACGCCTACCTGTTACAGTTCTTTCGGGGTTTTTGGGTGCAGGAAAAACAACTTTGCTAAATCATGTGCTTAACAATCGTCAAGGACTGCGAGTTGCAGTGATTGTTAATGATATGAGCGAAGTGAACATAGACGCGCAATTGATACGTGATGGAGGCGCGGAACTGAGCCGAACCGAAGAAAAGTTGGTCGAAATGACGAACGGTTGTATTTGCTGTACATTGCGCGATGATTTGCTGCAAGAAGTGACACGGCTTGCAAAAGATGGACGGTTTGATTATCTACTGATTGAATCTACCGGTATCAGCGAACCCTTGCCTGTGGCAATGACGTTTACATTCCCAACATCAGAAGGCGAAACAAGCCTATCTAGCATTGCTAACCTTGATACGATGGTTACTGTCGTGGATGCCAACAGTTGGTTAAAAGATTGTCGTGAAGGCCAACGCCTGAAGGCATTAAATATGGGCATAAGCGAAGAGGACAATCGCGCTCTAGCCGATTTGTTAATTGACCAAGTGGAATTTGCGAATGTGATTGTGATTAACAAAACAGACCTTGTGACAGAACGAGAGCTTGGTGAGATAGAAGGGGTTTTACAGCGGCTTAACCCCGAAGCACGCCTGATTCACGCCCAAGAAGCCAGTGTTGACCTAAAGCACATTCTAAACACAGGGCTATTTGACCTGGAGAAAGCGCAATCTTCGGCGGGATGGCTGAAAGAACTTCAGGGCGAGCATACCCCCGAAACAGAAGAATATGGCATTGGGAGCTTCGTTTTTAGGGCTCGCCGTCCTTTTCATCCACAGCGCCTGATGAACTTTTTAACAGCAGAACATATGAAAACGGTGCTGCGCTCAAAAGGGTTTTTCTGGATTGCTTCAAGGCACAATAGGGGTGTTCAGTGGTCATTGGCGGGGCATATTGCGCGGGTTTCACCTGCGGGTCATTGGCTGGCAGTAACCCCTAAAAATAGGTGGACATACACGCCTGAATTAGAAGCCTATGTAGCGCAATACTGGCAAGAACCTTTTGGTGATCGCCGTCAAGAATTGGTATTTATTGGCATGAAGATGCCCAAAGACGCTATGCAATTACAACTCAACGATGCGCTATTAACTGATGAAGAAATGGTATTGGGTGAGCTAGGGTGGGCAATTTTGCCCGATGCTTTTCCAAAGTGGACAGCCTAGTAAAAATAACACCATTCCGACTGAATCAATAAGCATAAGCTTATCGATTCAGTACAGGTGTTGACAATTCCTTCATAACGTGGATTGAAAATTAAACCGACAAGGAGAAAATTGGATGGTAATATAGGATGAACCGCTGTTATTGCGTCAATCGAGCGAGCGCTGGCGCGTATTTCGATAGCCCAAGGCTAACCATCAGCAACGCACGTCAAAGTACATCCGCTATGATGTAGCCACCTGTCGCAAACGCTCGGCGGCAGTGCGTGCTCCGACAATGTTAGCAGCTGATGGCCCAATTTCCAGTTCTGCCAATGGTCCCATCGCGTATAGACCATCCGCCCATCGCAACGACCGATCGAGTACAGGGTATCCACATTTTGCGATAGGTAGTTCATACCGAAGAATAGTATCATTTAGCCATGTTTGTAGGGGCGGTACTGGTTTAAAGCCCGTTGCTAGAATCATATAGTCGGCTACAAGCTGTGTTCCATCCTGTATTTGCATGATGATTAAGCCATTTGGGGCGACATGGCATCGTGTGACAGCCCCGTGATAGAAGCGTATCCAACCTTCCTCAATAGCCCGTTGAAAGGTTTTATACACATCCCGTGAGGGCGTACCGGGCTGACGAGCTTCACCAATCATCCAACGGCGACGCTCATAGTCTGCTTCAGCAAACGCAGTCATACAGGACGGTCCTAACCAGCATGGACTGCTATCAAAATCATGCTGACGCAATGGTTGACGTGAAATCAGCGTAATAGAGTGATGTTTCATCAAATCCAATGTAATCTGTCCAGCTGAAATACCTGCCCCCACTACCACAACTGTTGCACCGGACGGGATGTGCTGACGGTCAAAGCTCATGCTGAGAATGTGCTGGAGGGGAATGTCAGCTGGGTTCTCTATCCAGTGAGGGATGTTCAGCATCTGTCTACCCATTGCCAGCACTACATTACGGGCTTTCAAATGCCCTGTCCCCGTTTCAATTTGCCACCCTCCCCTTATCCGATGTAGCGTGAGTGCTTTTTCTTGAATATGCAACCAATCTAGCCTGTAAGCGTCGATGATGTGCTGGCTGTGTTGCTGAAAAAGCGCATACGATGGTCGGTAATAGGGCGCAATCCACGTTTCAGGGCCAAGTGCACGCTCGAGTGCAAACTGTTCGAGTGCCTGGGGCGCAAGATCAAGATGATGAATGCGAGGGGAACGCAGGTAACGCATCCCCGTGTTAGATGTGCGACGACTCCATGACGCCAGCAACGTTTCGTGCGGATCCAAAATCCGTATAGCATCGGCTGGTAGACCTTCTCGATGAATTAGAACGTGGGCAAGATGTACACCATGGATGCCGCCACCGATAATCAAAAAATCCAACATACGCTAAGTCTTCCTCCAACATCCGCCTGACCTAGAAAGTATCTGAAAGGAATTCTCAGACGGTTATCATAGGGGCGCGAAGATTTGTTATAACAAGCCTTCGCACGGGGTACACTAGACATGATCGTTTGTCATCTCCGTTCGCTTTTCTTTGGGGTGAGTCAGCTCCGCGCCGTCGTCACGTATGAATAAGTCAAGGTTGACCAACCATATCATTGATGACAACTTTTAGCCCTTTGCAGTTGTGCAAAATGTATTTGCACAATGCCGTCTTGTCAGTCTCAAAGGACTTAGAAAAAGCCTTAACCGTCAATTTATTTGAGATAATTGTCTTCAGAGATGTTCAGGAACACAGTTTACCAGCTTGATTTAGTGACACCTGGAATTAAGCCACGCAGTGCCAGTTCACGGAAGGTAATACGGGAGAGCCCGAAGCGACGCATATATCCCCGCGAGCGTCCGGTAACATAGCAACGATTCCGTAGTCGGGTTGGGCTGGAATTACGTGGCAGTCCAGCGAGTCCTTCACGGTCTCCGTTCTCTTTCAAACGAAGACGCTCTTCAGTATATATCTCGACCAATTTCTGCCTTTTCTTATCTCTGGCGACAGATGATTTTTTTGCCATACACTTCTCCTTAGGTTGTTTGTGTTCAACGAGTCCAATGTTTTTCCGTACCATATACAACTATCATGTTTTCTTCTGCATGGTGCAACAGCGCGTTTCAGCAGAGTAGTTTTTTCGATCTAAGAAATCCAGTGATGATGGTTAAGAGTATTGGCGCAGTTTGACCATTCATCCTGACCTCGTTTCAAATTCCCGCTTGCTAATCTAATTGATATATGGTATCAATTGGAAATGAAATGATACGTGGTATCAATTAAAAACGCAAGGCTGAGTGTCTCATGTTCACTAAAACAATCAATGCCGAAGATTGGCTGGCCACACTCCGAGAGAATGGCTGCAAGGTTACGGAAGCATTGGTGGTGCTTGTCCACGTTTTCGTCCAAAGCGAGTATCCGCTCAGCGCCGAGCAAGCCTGGGTAACCGCCCGCCAGTCGCGCCCGGAAACAGGTAGGGCAACGGTCTATCGCATTGTCGAGAAGTTGGAAGGCTTAAGGTTACTAAGGCGGGTACATGGTTATAAGGGATGTAGCCACTTCATACCCGTTCTACCGGAGGCATTGATGCTGTTTATCTGCCTCCAGTGTCAGCGGGTGGTGTATCTGGATCGCCAGCCCCTGAACGAGCTGGTTGCAACCACCGCGCAAAGCGCAGGCCATCATATCGCCGAAAGCCGCATTCAGATTTTCGGTACGTGTACCACGTGTCTACAACGTAAGAACCCTTCATCTATTTCACAAGGAGAAAAATTATGAAGTCAGGCCGTATTGTCATTTTGTTACTGCTGTTGCTGCTGTTGTCAGGCTTATCTATCGTCAGCGCACAGGAAGAACCGCTCAAGGTCGTCGCCACCTACAGCATTCTGGGCGACATCGTTCAGAATGTCGCCGGAGACAATATCGAACTGACCGTGCTGGTCGGGCCAGATAGCGACAGTCACGTCTATGAACCCACCCCGCAGGATGCGATTGCGCTGGCGGAAGCCGACATTATTTTTGAGAATGGGCTGGAATTTGAAACCTGGCTGGATGACCTATATGACTCCTCAGGCTCGACGGCGACGCGCGTTGTCGTCAGTGACGGCATTGAACCGCTGGCATTTGCTGGACATAATCATGACCATACAGACGATGATTATGGGCATGGAGGCTTCATGGAAGATGCTACGATGATTGGCGCACGCCTCATCGTCAACGACTTCGAGAACAGCGCAGTGCGTGTGATCGACCTGCGTGGCAATGAGGTAATTGCCACTTTCGAGCTAACGTCCCGCCCGAATCTGTATACCTCAGCCAACGGACGCTATGCGTTCGCAGTGCAGATGACTGGAGGGGTCACTAATGTAGTTGACAGTGGTGTGTCGATGGTGCCGCATGATGAGCACTTGCATGCGGAGTTTGGGCGTCCTGCGTTGTTGGGCATTGATATTCTCGGTGCGACGCCGATCCACTTCGTGACTCATGCTGACCAGATCGCCATCTTCAACGACGGTGATGGAACAGCCTCAATTTTCAACCAAAACTACCTGTTCGATCCGACTGAAGAAATTATTACACTCACTACAGCTCGCCCGCATCATGGTGTAGCCGTGCCGTTGGGTGATATAGTTATCATGTCCAGCCCAGACATGGAAAACCTAGACAACGCCTTACCGATTGGCGTAGATGTAATGGATGTGAATGGTGAGATTCTCCAGAGCTTCCCGCAATGCCCTGGCCTGCATGGTGAGGCCGCCTACAGCGATGCTGGCGTGGCTTTCGGCTGTTCGGATGGTGTACTGCTGATTGAACGCGATGGCGATGTCTTCGTTTCGCGCAAGGTTGACAACCCAAGCCCCAACCCTGATTTACGTACAGGGACGCTGTATTACGTTGAAGGCGCAGATGTCCTCTTGGGTAACTATGGACGTAATGCCATCGTGCGCATTGATCCAATTGCAGGAGAATCAGACCTAGTTATTGATGCCGAACAACGCATCTGGAGCTTTAACTATCACGGAGAAGACCTAGCCAAGATCGTGGCACTCACAGTAGATGGCAATCTACACATCATCGACATCGCCAACGGCACCATTGAAGGCACAGTTCAGGTTGTAGATCCGTTCTTAGCGCCTGCCAGTGGTCGTGCCGCCGCCCGACCCAGTTTAGTCACTAATGGGCACATGGTCTATATCAGCGACCCTCTGCCGGGGGATATTCGTGCTGTGAACACGGAGACGCTGGAAATCGAGGAAGAACGCATCTTAGTCAGTGGTAAGCCAGCGAGTATGGCAATATTCGGCATGACCGCAGAGAGCGAAATCTATGGAGACCACGAACATGAAGGCGAAGGTCACGACCATGAACATGGTGAGTTTGACCCGCATGTGTGGCAAGACCCGAACAACGGAATCGTGATGGCAGAAAATGTGCGCGATGCACTGGTCGTGGCGGATGAAGCCAATGCCGCTGACTATGAAGCCAATGCGGAAGCCTACCTCGCTGAACTCCAGGCGCTGAACGACTATATCCGCGAACAGGTAGCAACGATCCCAGAAGTGAACCGTGTTCTCGTCACCTCACACGACACCTTTGGTTATTTCGCTGACGAACATGGCTTTGCAGTGCTGAACGTGCTGGGGTCGCTTTCGACGGAAGCAGCTGAACCTAGCGCGGGCGAAATCGCCGAACTAGTGACAAAGATCAGGGAAAGTGGTGTCCCAGCCATCTTTACCGAGAACATCAGCAACCCAGATTTGGTACAAACGGTGGCAAATGAAGCAGGCGTAATCGTTGCGCCTGCACTGTACACCGACGCACTCGGTCAACCGGCTACACCGGGCGCGACTTACCTCGGTCTGCTGCGCTACAACATCGAAACCATCACTGAGGCTCTGCAATAGCCATGTTTCCTTACAGCCGCCGCGTTCATCAGGATGCGATACCGAATGCCCCTGCGCTGGATGTACGCGATTTAGTGGTGTCCTATGCGGGAACGCGGCGGCTGGCACTCAAAGGCGTGAGCCTGTGTGTTCCGGTAGGGGCGCGGGTCGCGCTGGTCGGAGCGAACGGCTCGGGCAAATCTACCCTGCTGAAAGCAGTGGCAGGACTTCTGCCCACTCGTTCCGGCACGATTGCCATCTACGGCAACCCACCTGGCGCATGTCATCACCGTGTCGCCTATCTGTCGCAGCGGGGGGAGATTGACTGGCGTTTTCCGGTGACGCTGCGAAAGCTGGTGTTGACCGGGCGTTATGTCCATCTAGGTTGGCTCAAGCACCCAACACGCGAGGACTGGCACATCGCCGATGCGATGATTGACCAGTTGGGGTTAAGTGACCTGCGTGACCGGCAGATTGGGCAACTTTCCGGCGGGCAACAGCAGCGGGCGCTGCTGGCACGGGCGTTGGCGCAGGAAGCCCAACTGCTCTTGCTGGACGAACC
>DAOTUR010000233.1:0-5921 GCA_034436915.1 Anaerolineae bacterium | reverse complement strand
ACTGTTGCCCGGGCGGATGCCCGGTGTCTTGAGCGGCCTTTAACACCTCATCTAGGCTTTCCTGATTTTACGTGTGGGAAGACTTCGCCACACACCCTCTCTCAGTCCTTTGTTAAGGTACTAAGAGCATTCTAACACATCAGGGGCGGAAATACAAGTTTTACGCCTTACCTCCCCATCGCTAAAGCGCGGGGCTTCACGGCGCTTCTTCGGTGAAAAATATCTATCGCGCCCGCTGAAACAACGCATCGACAAACGCATTGATCTTTTGTCCACCAGCGGAATCGGGATGGGCCTGCTCAAGCGCGTGCATGGCCTGCGAGAAATACTGCTCCTCCTGGGCCTGCGTATACGTGAGCGTATTCACACCATCCAACAGCGTCATCGCCTGCTGAATATCCTGATCGGTCAAATGCGGCTGACGATACAACGCCTCAAGCACGGGACTCTGCGTCAATCCATACAGCACAGGCAGCGATTTTTTGCGTGACACAATGTCTGTCGCGGCAGATTTGCCCGTCACCTGCGGATCGCCCCAGATGCCCAGGATATCATCGCGGATTTGAAAGGCGATGCCTACATTGCGTCCAAACTCGCCAAAATGACTCGCCCGTGTGGTGTCAGCACAGCCAATAAACGCCCCCATATAGGCGGATGTGGCGAGCAAAGCCGCCGTTTTGCCGCCAATCATGCGGATGTAATCCTCCGCTGTGACTGTCTGCTGCTTTTCAAAGCGCATATCGAGGTGCTGGCCGCGTGTGAGCGCCAGATTCGTCTGCCCAAATACGCGCAGCAGATGCACGACCTGTTCCGCAGGCAAGGCTTGCGAGAGGCGTTCGAGCGCGATATAGGCCATCGTGTACAAGGCATCGCCCGCATTGATGGCGTTGTTCACGCCCCAAATCTTCCACACGGTAGGGCGGTTGTGGCGCGTCGGGCTGTCATCCTGCACATCATCATGAATGAGAGAGAAATTATGCAAAAACTCGACAGCGGCGGCAGCGGGCAGAGCGGCGTGCCAATCCCCACCGGCGGCTTCGGTGCAGAGGAACATCAAGAGCGGACGCAGTCGTTTGCCTGTGTTGTGGACATAGGGCTGATCATTCTCATCGACCCAGCCCAGGGCATAGCGCAGCATCACGCCAAAGCCGACCTCATCCTGCTGGAGGGCATCAGCGGCAATCTCGCGCATCGTTTGATCGAGGGCGGCGAGGTAAGGAGCAGTGAGAGAGGCAAACACAAAACAGCCTTTGGGACATGGGAGGTTTATAAAGAGCAGAGTTTTGGATAGGTTTTGACATGAGGCGTCAGGGGTTGAAAACCCCTGCCTTGCTTTTTGCGGGACTTAAAGTCCCGTTTTTAGCCTCATCTTTGGCCTATTTCAGCGGGGTTTTCAACCCCGCAACACGAGAGACAGGGACTTTCAGTCCCTGGCGACAGTCAAAACAAGCCTTATTGAGCTATCCAAAACTCAGGTTAAAGAGTAGAGGACGCGATGACCTGACGCCCAGAGATGATGGCGCAAACATCTGTTAGGGCTGCGTGCGATACAACGGCGTCTGGCGCAGCGCGTCCAGATTGGCGGCACTGCTGCACAGCATGGCAATTCGCAGTTCGGTGTTGATCTCGCGCAGGGCTTCTAACACGCTGTCTGTCGATACCGCAGCGGCCTTGAGCAGCGGCCCGGCCATGCCACCCAGACTGGCCCCCAGTGCGACACATTTGGCGATATCGATGCCATCGCGCAGGCCGCCGCTGGCAAAAATGGCAAGCTGTGGGGCAGTTTCGCGGGCATACTGAATAGCATCGGCGGTGGGAATGCCCCAATCGGCGAAGCTGCGGGCCACCCGCGCATGAAATGCTGTCGGTGCGCGATGATATTCCACCTCGCTCCACGATGTGCCGCCCGATCCGGCGACATCAATCGCGCTGACGCCTGCATCGGCCAGATGACGCACATCCTCGCGGCTGAAGCCCCATCCGACCTCTTTGGCGATCACTGGGACGCTAACGTTTTTGCAGACTTCTTCTACTTTTGCCAGCAGACCCGCAAAATTGGTGTCACCCTCCGGCTGAACGGCCTCTTGCAGCACATTGAAATGCAGGATCAGCGCATCGGCCTCGACCATATCGATAGCCCGCTGGCACTGCGACACGCCGTAGCCATAGTTGAACTGGACTGCGCCGACGTTGGCAAACAGCAAAATATCGGGCGCGACCTGCCGCACCTGATAGCTGTAAGCGAGGCCATCATCTTCAATCGCGGCCCGCTGCGATCCCAGGCCCATCGCAATTTTGTATTCCTGGGCGGCTTCCGCGAGGCGCAGGTTGTAGGTATGGGCTTCGGCGGCTCCGCCCGTCATCGACGAGATGAGAATAGGCGTGTTCAGGGTGCGGCCAAAGAGCGTGATGTGAGTGTCAATTTCGCTGAGATTCAGCTCTGGCAAAGCGCGGTGCATGAAGCGGTAGTGTTCTAAGCCTGTCGTCAGACGCGGGAAAGACACGTCTTTTTCCAGATTGATACGAATGTGGTCAACTTTGCGACTTTCTGTCGTCGGTGAATCCGTGACTTCGGCCATAAGGCGGGGTTCCTTCATGAGACAGGTTATCATGTCATCGTATCGTTGAATCAAAAGGGTGTACAGGGTGTCATTGCAGGGGGCATTCTCCTTTGACGTGTTCCGGCTTTCCGCTATAATCGCATCCACTTGCAACGGTCACTCATTGACAGAACCGTTATTGAGATACGAATTCTACTTCCCTGAGGAGGGGACACAATGGCAGCAAATACAGCAGAGCGCGTGAAACAAATTGTCGTGGACGTCCTGAGCGTGGATGAAACCCGTGTCGTGTCGGAGGCAAACTTCCGCAAAGACCTGGAAGCTGATTCACTCGATCTCGTGGAACTCATCATGCAGTTTGAAGAAGCCTTCGGCGGCGAAATCAGCGACGAAGATGCCCAGAAGATCGAGACTGTAGGTCAGGCTGTCATCTACATCGAAACGCACATGGGCAAGTAATTGCCTTGATACGCATTCAGTTGGGATCAGGGGTTGAAAACCCCTGCCTCCCTGGTTGCGAGGTTGAAACCCTCGCCTCATTTGTCACAAATTCGTGTCAGGTGTAAGGGCAAGGCCCGCCTTGCCCGCCTAAAAACCAGCAATTAAGCCTTAAACCGAATGCGTAAAAGTAACCCCCTCGCCTGCATCTTACCCCCGTTGTGAGATCATCCTCTTTTCTGCCACAGCATCCCCATCATTGCCAGATACACCCCGGCCAGCAGCGGCGCTCCCAGCCCGATCCAGGCGGGTAAACTGAAGACCCGCATAAACCCCTGTGCCTGAATCACGCCCCACACACACAGAATCACCCCGATCAACGCCAGAATCAGCGTGCTCAGGCTGCGACGATTCCAGATGACCAGTGCTGCACACAGAATCGGTGTAAGCACGGCCAGCCCCATCTGCTGCTGATAATTCATATCACTGCGCTGCGCCAAAAACTCCGGCGGCGGAAGCTGTGCCAGCGTGAGCAGGCCCACGAAGAGACATATCAGCAGTCAGTGGCGGCGTGGTATCCATACGGCGATCAAGCCCGCAAGGATGACCAGATGCAGCCGCAGCAGCAGGCTTGCCAGCATCGGCGGCGTCTGAGCACGCACGCCCGGATGCAAGCTGAGCCACTCGGCCAGATCATAGCTGCCAAGCGTGAGCGCCTGCCCCGGATTGTGCAGCCAGGGCAGGAGATAGGCAAAGAAGGCCAGAATCAGCACGGCATAAAAAAACGGCGCACGACGCGACTCTCGATCAAGCGCCTGTAATCGTTTGAAGAAGCTGCTGAATCTGCTCATCTTCCTGGGCCTGCTGATTGAAAAATTGGCTCATAAATTCGCTGCGGCGCTGGCGCAGCGCGAGAGGGGCGACAGCGTGCAAATCGCTGACCTCGACGGTGGTGCGAAAATCGGCGGCGGCATAGGCGCGGGCGGCCTCGAACATCGTATATTCGGCGCGGTGCGAATCAATCTCAAGCTTTTGCACGAGTTCAAGCCCAATGCGAAAAGCATCATCCGAGATTTTTGTCTCAATCAGCACATGACGGGCGAGAAGAATATCTTCCTGCGCCAGCGCGGTCTCTTTTTCCCAATCGCGGATGAAGCGCGTCGGGTTCTGGCGGTAGCTGAGGGCGCGTCGGTAAATTTCGGCGCGGCTCTCCGAGTCCATCAGGCCGCGCACATTCACACGCAGGCCAAAGCGATCCAGAATTTGCGGGCGCAAACGGCCTTCTTCGGGATTCATCGAGCCGATGAGAACGAAACGGGAGCGATATGTGCCTGCCACCGCGCCGCGCCGCACCGTGTAATGGCCCTGGGCTGCCGCATCAAGGATGGCATCAATGATCGAATCATCGAGCAGGTTGACCTCATCGATATACAGTAGATTGTTATCGGCCCGCGACAGGATGCCGCGCTCAATCCGCACACGATTGTGATGGATAGCAGTGCGTTCATTGATGCCGCCGACCACATCTTCCAGGCGGGCATTCAGCGGCAGTTCCACCATCTTGACCGATTCATAATGCGAGATGGTTTCGCCGCGCTGCCATTTGCTGTAGCAGTCGGGATAGAGCGTCTTGCCTTCTTCTTCCGTCAGTTTGGCGAGATCAGCGGGCAGGATATCCTCGGCGCAGTCGCTCACCTCCACATGCGGCAGAACGGCGGACAGACTGCGAACGGCGGTGGTTTTGCCCGTGCCACGCGGCCCAATCAGCAGCACGCCACCCACCGCCGGATTGACCGTCGCCAGAATCAGCGCCAGCTTCATATCGCTCTGGCCGACGACGGCAAGGAAGGGATAAGGCCGATGCTCCGCCAGCCCCATATCTGGCTCAGGCAGTTCGGTGATGCGGCGGTAGCTGTAGGCATCAAGCAGTTGCAGCAGCGCCGACGCCCGCCGAGGATGGGCTTCGGCGGCCTCATCGCCGTTGGATGCAGAGGGTGGCAGATCAGTCATCGCTGGCCTTCTTTCGCCCGCTGCTGCTTGCGATACGTCTGCCGCTCCTGGGCCAGGAGGGCGCGATTTTCTTCTTCCGTCGTCTCAAACAGCAGTCCGGGGACGGGCTTGGGCTTGCCATGTTCATCGAGGGCCACATACACCAGATAAGCGGTATTGCTGAGGCGTTTTTCGCCCGTGATAGGATTCTCAGCGGTGACTTCGACACGCGCCTCCATCGAGGTGCGCCCGATATACGTGAGTTCCGCATTGAACTGCACAAAATGGCCCACCGTGATCGGCATCATGAAGGTCATCGAATCGACAGCGACGGTGACAGTTGGGGATTGGGCATGGCGCATGGCGGCCAGCGCTCCGGCTTCATCGACCAATTTCATGATGACGCCGCCGTGAACGTTGCCATAGCCATTGGTATCCTGCGGCCCCATCAGCACGCCGAGCGTCACCCGCGATTCGGAAATTCGTTTTTTTTCCATAAAACCTCTTATCTGAGCAAGAGGGCGTCACATGAGTTATAGGCATTCGGTTAAGCCTCCGTTCTCTGAGACCAGGAGTTGAAAACCCCTGTCTCTCTGGTTGCGGGGTTGAAAACCCCGCTTTGGCCCATACAGATAAGGAGAAGATGTAGGGGCGACCCATGGGTCGCCCACGTCTTAATCCTTAACCGAATGCGTAAATCCCATGAGGTCGCCCTATAGGGTATGTAACCAATGGTGCAAGTCGTAAATTTGATATGGGATTGGCGTAGGGGCGCGATGCATCGCGCCCCATATGCACCAACTTAAGCAAATCACCTGTCGTCAGGGGTTGAAAACCCCTGCCTTGCCTGTTGCGGGACTGAAAGTCCCGCTCAAACCATCTTTTTGGGCGTGTTTCGGCGGGGTTTTCAACCCCGCAACACGGGAGCCAGGG
>DAOTUR010000232.1:0-6370 GCA_034436915.1 Anaerolineae bacterium | reverse complement strand
ACTGTTGCCCGGGCGGATGCCCGGTGTCTTGAGCGGCCTTTAACACCTCATCTAGGCTTTCCTGATTTTACGTGTGGGAAGACTTCGCCACACACCCTCTCTCAGTCCTTTGTTAAGGTGCAAAGAGCATTCTAACACATTAGGGGCGGAAATACAAGTTTTACGCCTTACCTCCCCATCGCTAAAGCGAGGGGCTTCACGGCGCTTCTTCGGTGAAGCGGGCCTATCGCAAGAAAGGTCTTGCCCAGGCCATGCTCACACACGCCTTTGCGGAATTCTGGAAACGCGATCAAAAGACGGTTGGGTTAGGGGAGGATGCAAGCAGCCCCACCGGAGCCACACGGCTCTATGAGCGCGTTGGGATGACTGTCGCAGAACGTTATGTCCGCATGGAGAAGGAAATGCGCCCCGGCGTCGAACGCATGAATACGGCGAGTTGATGGGGCGTGCGTGGGCGTGCCAGGAGAGGAGGTATGATGCCCCGACCTGTGTAAGAACTGTCTTTAAATCACAGGTCTGTCTTGACGCCGCCCACGCTGCCCCCGTATACTAAGCTAACAAGGTGATTGCTAGAGGTAGCAGCCGGGTTTGCGCGGCGTGAAACATCGAACCGTGTCAGGCCTGAAAGGGCGCAGCACTAAGGTGCCTAGCAGGTGTGCAGGCCCGGTTGTGACCTCTGACAATCACCTTTTTCTATGCTATTACCCAAACCAAAAACTAACCCTCGATTTCAGTGAAATGTTTCACTATAATAGAATCATTCTATAAACCGCTTGTTTATAATATCCCGTCATGTTTGGAAAAATTCTCCTTCTTGCCAGTTCGTCAAACAGCATGGGCCTTTTTGTGGCAGCATGTCTGGTTTTCTCAAGGTAAATCGATTATGTCTATTCATATTGAGTGGGGATCGAACGATCACAGCGTTCTGATCTGGCGTGTTGCGTCGGAATTGACCTTAGAAGATTATGTGGCTGCCGCCAAACAGACCACCGCGCTGTTAAATACAGCATCGTCCACCCCAACGGTTGTGATTGATGTGCGGCAGTGCCAGCATACCTCATACAATTTGATCCCGGCCATGCGCGATCAGATTCGTTATCTCCAGACCTTCCGAGGCGAATTTATCGTCCTGAGCAAAACACAGTTCTGGCACGGTGTCTACACAGCCGCCGCCCGCAGCAGCATCGGCCTCAAGCTGCCCAACATTCGCTTTCATGTGACGCAGGACGAGACGGCGGATATTTTCGCGACGCTCTGACGCTGGCGCTTGCCACAAACGCGCCTCGTGTTGATAATGAACGCCAACCCGTCCACTGTTGGCGACAGCACGTGACTTTCCTTTCTGGTGATACTCAGCCCACTCGTCCCCCCTCTCATCGCTCCTTGCGGTGGGCTGTCATAAGCGGTCTTGGTGTCGTGGTGCTCTCGGCAGTCTGTGTCGGGGACATCCTTCTTGGTCAGCATCTGTTTCCCGCTGCGCCCCCATCGCAAAAAATCACCCTTCATGTCGATGCCCGATCACAAACCTACGACACATCAGCGCACACCGTATCTGAGCTTCTGGCAGAGCAGCAGATCACGCTGACACCCGGCGATGTCCTCAATCCCTCTCTTGCGGCAACGCTTGCGTCTGATACGACGATTCGCCTCACTCGCGCCCGCCCGATCCATCTGACACAGGGCGCACAGGCCCGCGATGTGTGGACGACGCTCGTCAATCCAAGTGATATTCTCAAGCAGGCCGGCATCATGCTGCAAGCAGGAGATCGCATCTGGCTCGATGGTCAGTCGGTCACAAGCGCCGAGTTTGTGCTGTGGATGATGCCTGTGCGTGATATCACCATCCGCCCGTCTCTGCCCATCACGATTCACGATGGCGCGAAAAATATCTCCCTGTCAACCTCTGTCGATACGGTGGGCGAGGCGCTGTATGAGGCGGGCATCACACTCTATGCCGCCGACAGTGTGACGCCTGATCTGGGAAGTGCGCTTACAGCCAACGCGCCAATTATGATTACACGCGCACAGCCCGTCACGATTCTGGTGGATGGGCAGATGCTCAAGACGCTCTACAGTGGACAAACTGTCGGCGAAGCCCTGGCCGAAGCGGGCGTGAGTCTGGCGGGCCTGGATTACAGCCTGCCCGCTGATTCATCCCTCGTCACAGCAGGCAGCACAATTCAGGTCGTGCGCGTGACCGAAGATATCCTGACCGAGGATGAAACGCTGGCCTATGACACGGTTTATCAGGCCGAGGCCACCCGCGAACTCGATACCCGCGCTGTGATCCAGGCCGGGCAAACTGGCCTGCGCCGCCATACGGTGCGCGTGCGCTATGAAAATGGCGTGGAGATCAGCCGCGAATACCTGGGCCGTGAGGATGTGACGCCGCTGCAAAATCAGATCATCGCCTATGGCACGCAGATTGTGCTGCGGACGATTGACACGCCGGATGGCCCCCGCGAATACTGGCGTACTTTCAAGGTGTATGCCACGAGTTACAAGCCTGCCGCGCTCGGTGGGGATAATCGCACCGCCATTGGCATGACGCTGGTCAAAGGCGTGATTGGGGCCGATCCCAAGCTGATTCCCTGGCGCACCAACCTGTATGTACCAGAGTACGGCCTGGGTGTGATGGGTGATACGGGTGGCGCACGCCGCAGTCGCTACTGGATCGATCTGGGCTACAGTGATGCCGATTATGTGGGCTGGCATCGCACAGTGGATATTTATCTGCTCACGCCTGTGCCGGAGACGATTCCCTATCTGCTGCCTGCGTGGTCAGCGCCATGAAGCTGTTTGATCACCCCTCACCTCCCGTCCTCCTCTCCCACAGGGGGCGAGGAGGTGCAGAACAGGGCAAAAGCCCCGCCTTGTGCGAGAAGATACAGAATAGGGCAAAAGCCCCTCTAACCCTCGTGGGAGAGGGGTTGGGGTGAGGGGTCAAAGACGGTTAAAGAAGGAGTGCAAATGCTCACCTGGACGTTATGGCATGACCTGAAAAACCCACCGCGCTCGCATCCGCTGTTCTGGCGTGTGATCCAGCAGGGCCAGAACAGCAGCGGCCAGGGGTGGGTGCGCGTGTTTCAGGGGCTGCTGGCCTTGATCCTGGTCGGGGTGGCCCTCAGCTCATTGACCTCGGCGCTGGTGCTGCTGGTGTGCGGTATCATCATCCTGCCGATTCTCGTCCTCGTGGGCAGCAGTGGATTTTATGCCTCCCTCGGTGCGATGGATACTGCTGATACGCTGGCGCAGGAGGCCCGCGATGGCACGCACGATCTGCTGCGCGTCATGCCTGCGGGTGCGCCTGCGGTGGATTGGCTCATGGCGAGTGCCTGTCTTCATCGCAATCAGCGCATAGGCCAGGTTCATGCACTGGTGCGAATTGTGGCGATTGCCGGGGGGCTGGCCCTGACCGCTGTCACGCTTTTTCTCGCCCTGAGCGTAGTGAGCGCTCAGGAGCAGGAGCGCTTCGCCCTCACGTATGGCGCTCTGCGCGATATGAGCCGCCTGTTGGCCTTCTGCCTGATCATCTATGTCGATCATATGCAGTCGTTCATTGCCGGAGGATTGGTCGGCATCATCACGGCCTACAGCGTGCGCTCTCCGCTGGAAGCGCGGTTGTGGGCCTTCATCGGCTTCTGGGCGCAGCAGATTGCGGCCTATGTGCTCATAATCGGGCTGACGCTGCTGACATGGGGCCTGATCGAGACGTTTATGCTGCCCTCAGCCGGGCGGGCGCTGCTCACGGCGGGCAGCGTGTTTTTGCTCTATGTGTTTGTGCGCGAGGCGCTCATCAGCGGCCTGTGGCGCTGGATGCTGTTTTTATCGTTGGGCGCGGCCCGTCCTCGGCC
Source organism: Anaerolineae bacterium (assembly GCA_034436915.1). Taxonomy (GTDB): domain Bacteria; phylum Chloroflexota; class Anaerolineae; order Aggregatilineales; family Phototrophicaceae; genus JALHOR01. Next base: position 2,516 of record DAOTUR010000232.1, on the reverse strand, counting down.
TGTGGAGCTGCGATAGAGGTATTCGGACAAGGCGGGCCTTGTCCCTACTATAAATATCTCTATTTATCGTTGTGGCAGGATCGTAGGGGCGCGTGCGAAGCCACAGAAGGTTTAGATCGCGCCCAAAACGCGGCTTTTTCAACACGGGCGACTCATGAGTCGCCCCTACGCCAATTCCTCCTCAAACTATTCCGTATGTCTACCGCTAATTTTTGAGCGTCCCCAGATACGCGCCTTTTGCGACCTGTGTCAGCGTGCCATCGGACAGACGCAGCTTCCATGTGCCTTCGCCTGCATAATCCGTCAGCAGAACAGCACTGTTCTCCTCCGTCCATTGCAGCGGATGGAGCGTCTTGGTGATCGGGTCGGTGAGAGGGCGCTGTGTAAACGTGCGTAAATCGACGAACACAAAAATCGTCTCGACGTTCTGGCTCACGCTGCCAAAATTGTGTACCTGCGACAGGGCATAGATGGCTTGTGTGCCATCGGGCGCAATCAGCACATCGCCCACCTGGGTAAAATTGGGCCGTATGATCGCCGGAATCGTGTGCTGTGTGCGGCCTGCCAGATCATAAATCTGCACATCAAAGCCCGCCAGATCCTGCGTCAGCGTAAAGCGCAAAAATTGATCGGCCCGCAAGCCCGCCCCGCAGAAGCAGCCGGGTTCACCGGGCAGCGTCTCGGTCTGGTTGGTCGCCAGCCCCACGCGGAAGAGGCCCGCATACTGCGGATAGGGTAGGAGGCGGCTCAGGCCATCCGGCTGCATGTCCATATACAGCGATGTTTGATCGACATCGAAGGCCACAGGCAGCGCCCGCAGGCCGTTCTTGGGGCCATCGCGCAGCAGTTCATGGCGATTCGTGCCATCGACATTGGCCGTATAGGTAATAGTACGCAGGGCGTCGGGCGTGCCAAAGGTTTCCGTCCAGGCGATGGTACGGCTGTCACGCGCAATCACCCAATCGACCTGTCTCGCTCCACTGTCGAGCGTGATGAAGGGATGCGGCAGCAGAAAGCCGCTGCTGGTGAGCATCATCACCTGTTGGCTGACATAATCGAAGAACAGGATGACGCTGCCCGCCACTGTGTAGCGTTCGCCTGTGGTCGTGATGGTTTGCGTCTGGCCCGTCAGCACATCGATGAGCGTGACCTGATCGCTGCCATCCGCCTGCCGCGACAAATACACATCGACCAGATGCCCGCCCGCCTGAGATGTGGCGGTTGGAGTCGGCGTCTGGGCAGAGACGAGTGTCGCGCCCAGAAGACAGGCCAGGATGAGGAGAAATCGTGCTCTCAATTCATCGCCTCAAGCACACGCGGTAGGACGACGCCTGACGCCCCACCCAGATAAAGATCGGCAATCGGTGTAATGGCGCTCGGAATCGGATTGACCTCGATGACTTTTGCGCCGTGCTGTTTGCCGATGCGCGGCAGGCTGCCCGCAGGCTCGACCAGGCCCGATGTCCCCACCACCAGCACGATATCGCAGTGCAGCACGGCATCGCCCGCAATTGCCAGCAGATCATGGGACAGCACCTCCGTGAACCAGACGACGTTAGGGCGCAGCCAGCGGCCACAGTGCGGGCAAGGCGGCGGCGTCTGGTCAGTGGGCGGGAGCGCGGCCAGATCCACCAGCGTCGGGTCGCCCTGGCAGTTGAAGAAGCATTTTGTCTGGGCGATCAGGCCATGCAGATGCACGACATCGTGTGCGCCGCTCTGCTCATGCAGATCATCGACATTCTGGGTGATGATGGTCACATCAGGGCTGCGCTGTTGAAGCTGTGCGATGGCGAAGTGACCCGGATTGGGTGTGGCATTCCGCACCAGTCCGCGCCGAAATTCGTACCAATCCCACACGAATTTTGGATTTTGGCGGAAGGCCGCTGGCGTGGCAAGCTGCTGCGGGTCGTACTGTGCCCACAGGCCCGTCAGCGCATCGCGGAAGGTCGGCACACCCGATTCCTGGCTGACACCTGCGCCCGTCAGAACGACAATACGTGCGGCCTGCTTGAGCAGATCCGCCGCACGTTGAATCTTAGCATCCATGCTCATGATTTCGGTTTCCCTGTCACAATCGCCTCATTATACACAGCGTTTTTGGAGGGATGCAGCGGGCTGGTCGGTCTACAGAGCAGCGTGGTTTGGCCTGTCGTATTTTCATTTGAGGTGGGATTGTCGTAGGGGCGCGATGCATCGCGCCCCTACAAAAACGCTGTGATCCGTTACGAACCTTTGGCATGAGATAAGAATCTCGACCAGTAATCATTCACCTATCCATGCGACAAAGGCTGTTGTAGGGGCGCGATGTATCGCGCCCTGATTGATTTGTAGGGGATTTGGCTTGGGCAGGATGCATCCTGCCCCTACAAACCCACGATTCTCACGGATAGGTGAATGATTACCAGAAAAGCGCCGTAAAGCCCCTGCCTTCAGGCAGGGGGATATAAGGCGTAAAACTTGCCAAACGATCTCGTGATGGCTACACTTTGACACAATTCGATCAGACAATGCGCTTC
>DAOTUR010000231.1:0-5174 GCA_034436915.1 Anaerolineae bacterium | reverse complement strand
AACGCGCTATGAGTGGCAGATATCGCGCACTGACGCCTTCGCAGTGGGCGATCTGGTCGTCCCTGTGCCCGCCAGCAGCAGCACCGCGTCTCTCGTCCTCACGCAGTCGCTGGCGCAGGGACAGTATTATGTCCGTGCCCGTGCCTGCGATGCCGCGCTCAACTGCGGTGAGTATAACCTGACAGGCCGCCCCTTCCAGGTCAATCTGCGACAGGCCCCGCTGGACAATGCTCCGATTGCGATTGCCCTCCCCACCACACCGCTGGCGTTCAAGTGGGCGCTGCCGCAGGGCGTCACCAGCTATACGCTGCAAATCTCAACGGATGACAGCTTCTCAGCAGCGGGCCTCGCCGCAGGCTACACGAAGGATCTGATTCCGCCCGCTGTGACATGGACAGTACCCAACGTCCTGAGCACGCTCCAGAATCGCTATGGTCGCTTTTACTGGCGCATCGTCCTGAATCCACCGTCTATGCCGGATGTTTCGAGTGTTTCGCGCTCGTTCATCCTCACACCGCCCGTTGCGCCCGCCCCCAAAGTGGATGCCCTGCCCAATAGCGGCCTGCTGAAGACGCATACTATCACCCTCAACTGGCAGGATGTGGCGTATGGCGTCTACACCAACGGCCTGCTGTATCAGATACAGGTGGACAATCTCAGCACGTTCGCCAATCCTGAATATGACGTGACACAGACGACAAAAGCGCTGACACAGACGACAAACAATCTGCCCGATGGCACGTATTATGTGCGGGTACGGGCTGTGAATGAGTTTGGCGCAGGCGGTGTGTGGAGTCTCATCCAGAAGGTCATATTAGACACGCTGCCGCCTGCCGCTCCCACCATCACAGCCCCGATTGTCAATGGATGGTCGAGCGGCGCACGCCAGCCGCTGACCTGGACGCCTGTCGTGGGGGCCGTGCGCTATTTCATCCAATACAGTCGCATCGGCGATTTCACAGACAGCCCGCTGCCGATTAATACCAGTATCGGCACACCCACTTACACACCCACCGTCTCGCTGGCGCAGGGCGTGTATACCGTGCGGGTGTGGGCGCGTGATCTGGCCGGGAACGAAGGCAATAACAGCCCTGCTGTGCCATATACCTTCCTCGCCAACACCCTGCCCGCCGATAATGGCACAGTGACCATTCAGCGCCCCGTCTTTAAATGGGCCACCGTCGCTGGTGCGACGCAGTATCAGGTGATCGTAGCGACAGATGCGGCCTGCACTGTCGAAGTGGCACGTTCGCCCATTCTGGGGCCAACAGCGATCACCTGGACATACCAGCAAGGCGTGAGCGGCCCTCTCGCGCCGCTGGCTTACGGCCCCTACACCTGGTGCGTGGCGGTCAATCGCGGCCTCGGCACGCCTGCCACTGCCTGGATGTACCCGAACGTGCTGGAAACGCCGCCGTTCGGGTTCCGCCTGAATATCTCGCCCAGTATCCCGCCTGTGGTCGTCATCACAGCGCCCGGCGCACTCCTGCCTACGGCATCGGCGCAAACGACAGTGCAGTGGACAGCCCTGGCAAACACGCTGCCCAATTCTCCCTTCCATTATGAAGTGCAGATCGATAACAGTGCGCTGTTCAATACGCCGGAATTCCAGGGCATGACAGCCGACAATGCAACGACGATTTCAACCTCCCCCACAAGCTTGCTCGATGGAAAATATAATACCCGTGTGCGGGCCACCAACAGTATGGGCGGCGTTGGCCCCTGGAGCGTGGTGCGGACATTCACAATTGATACAGCCCTGCCTGCTGTGCCGACCATCACCGCGCCCGTACAGAATGCCACTGTGAATGGGCTGTCAGCGACCATTACCTGGAGCCGCATCCTGGACGCTGCTGCTTACACTGTCCAGATCAGCGCTGTCAGTGATTTCAGCGTCATGCAGCAATGGAAGGTCACAACGCTGTCGTTCGTGCCGCCGTTTGCGCTGCTCGATCAGACCTACTATGTCCGCGTCCAAGCGATTGATGCCGCCGGAAATCCCTCCGGGTTCAGTCTGCCGCGTGTGTTCAATATGCATTGGCTGGCGACACAAGCGCCCATCCCCATGCGCTACACGGTCAGCAACCCGATCCTGACATGGGAGGCAGTGACCTGGGCCACGCGCTATGAAATCCAGGTGAGCGCCAACAGCACGTTTACGCAAATCCTGGACACAACCATCACCGCGACGCCCTCGTATACGCTGATGCCCCGCGTGGATGGCATTTATTACTGGCGTGTGCGGGCTGGCACTGCCGCACTGTGGTTCCCCTGGTCTGACAGCATCACATTTGCTGTTGACGCCCCCTAGCGAAAGAGAATGAGACCTATGACCCGTTTGAACCACCTTTTCTCTGCATCATCTTCGTCACGGGGGCGTCACATCAAACCCGTTCATCTCGTCATCATAGCGCTGTTGGGGTTGATGACCGCGTGTGCGCCGCAAGCCTCCCTGCCAACACAGGCGGCGCTGCCCACTCAGAGCGTGCCACAGAGCACCGCTGTCAGCACGGCTGTCCCCAGCGATACGCCGTTTGAGGCCAACCAGAGCATAGGCACAACCGAGCTAAATCGGCCCCAGGACACGCCTGTCCCCGCTGCATCGCCCACAGCCATAGCGACCACCAGCAGCGGCGTGTCGCAGCCCGCGCCCGTCAGCACCAGTGAGCCGACGATTCGCGTCATCGGCGTGCCGCATATCAGCGTGGCCGAACCAGCCGTCCCCAATGTCATCGTGATCCAGACTTCCGCCAGCGATATGGCGGCGCTGGAGCGTCAGGTGAAGCTGCTCGGCGGTACACTCACACGCGACCCCGCGCTCGGCATATTGGGCGCAGCGATCATCACGCTGCCTGACAATGCCAATCCCTCCGAGGTCGCCAAACTTGCAGAGGTAGGCCGCACCGAACCCGATTATTATGCGGTGGCGCTCGCCGAAGACCCGCTGGTGAGCCAGCAGTGGGGCCGTTCGCTGCTGCGCCTGGACAGCGTGAAGCTGCCCACCAACGCGCCGCTCGTCAAAGTCGCGGTGATCGACAGCGGAGCCTGCTTCGACCATCCTGATCTGGCAGGCCAGTATCTGCCGGGTTGGGATTATGTCGAGAATGACGCCGATCCCCGCGATACGTTCGGGCATGGCTGCGAGGTCAGCGGCATTATTGCGGCGGTGCAGAATAACAGCATCGGCATTGCGGGCATCAGCGCGCAGATTCGCATTCTGCCCTACCGTGTGCTCGATGAGCGTGGCGTCGGGCGCTATTCAAATGTGTCTGCCGCGATTGTGCGGGCGGTACAGGATGGCGCTCAGGTCATCAATCTCTCGCTCGGCGGCCCCAGTAACAGCGAACTGCTCACGCAGGCCGTGAATTATGCGCGGCAGGCGGGCGTGATGGTGGTGGCGGCGGCAGGTAACAGCGGCCAAGCGCAGGTCTTCTATCCCGCGGCGCTGGATGGCGTCATCTCTGTCGGCTCGATTGGCGAGACGCATCTCCGCAGCCCATTCAGCAATTATGGCAAGATCGATGTGTGGGCAGCAGGCGAAAATGTGCTCACAACGATGATGGATGGCACCTACAGCCGCGTGAACGGCACATCCTTTGCTGCGCCGCATGTGGCGGGGCTGGCCGCGCTGGAAATTGCGACGGGTCAGCAGCTTGTGGCCGATGGGCGCATTGCGGTGTATGGTGGTAGCGGCGCTGAATTGGCAATTGCGCCGACGCCCCTGCCCACACAAAACACAGTTGTCACCTATGCCAAGCCTGCTATGAAAAATCCGGCGGCGCTGGTGTGTACCAACCTGGGCTATGACTACGTGATCACCACTGATGGCAGCGGCAGTGAAGACGGCAAATGCCTGATGCCCGACAGCACAACCCAATGCGAACAGTGGGATTTTTACGCCGGAACGTGCGGGCAGGCGTTCAACTACTGCGCCCAACAGGGCTATGAGACGCTCTCGCTGAGCGATGGCAAAGACCCCTACGCACAAACGTATGCGGCGTGCGCCGATGCCAACGGCCAGGAAATCGGCTCCGTCGCTGATCTCTCCGCGCTGCAAGCCCAGGCGTCCGGCTGCGATGATGGCAGTTGTAACAGCAGCCAGCCCGCCCCCACCTTCTCCGAAGCCGGGCGCGTCGATCCCGCCGATGACCCCGTGAATGCGCTGGCTGTGCCCACAAGCTGGGATTGGCGCAATTACAACGGCGCGGATTGGCTCACGCCGATCAAAAATCAGGGCGGCTGCGGGAGCTGCGGCGTCTTCTCCGCGATGGGCATCATCGAGGCGGCGCTGGCGATTGGCGCGGGCAATCCCGGCTATAAACCTGATCTGTCTGAGCAGTACATGATCTCGACCTGCTATATGAATCCCAACAGCATTTGCAGCTATGGCTCACACAGCCATTGGACGCTGGAAGTCGCCAAGGCCAGCGGGATGTGCGATGAAGGCTGTATGCCCTATCAAGCCGTCAGTACAGATTGTGGTACGAAATGCGGCGATTATGCCAACCGCCTGACGAAAATTGCTGATTATGGCTACACCTTCACGGGCATCACTCAGGCCTATATCAAACAGTTGATCGTCAATCGCGGGCCGGTGGCGGTTTACATTCGCATCTCCAATGGCAGCTACTCGAATGGCTATCTGACCTGTTCCGTCGACTCGCCCATCGATCATGCGGTGGATCTGGTCGGCTACAACGATGCGGGCGGCTACTGGATCATGCGCAACAGTTGGGGAGTGAACTGGGGTGAAAGCGGCTACACCAAAGTGCGCTACGGCGACTGCGGCATCGATTCCAACTATGTTGCCTATGCCAGTGCCTTGCCCGCTGTGCCTGCCAACACCGCTCTCATCAGCAACGGCGGCTTCGATCAAAACACGACGGGCTGGAGCACCTTCGGTGAGGTCGATTGGGTGCTCAACGGCGGCGGGCTGGCCTTCAAACGGCGCACCCCTAGCCCTACTGGATTCTCAATCTACCAGGATATCAAGTACCGCTTCCCGCAAAGCACGCCCGTCGAAGTGCTGGTCGATCTCGGCAATACATCGAACGTGCAGAAGACCATCGAAATCAGCCTGCACAATCGCAATAACCCGCTGATCGATGACACGCAAAAATGCACTGTGACGCTGCCACCGCAGGCTCCTATGCGAACCTATGCGACTGTCCCCC
>DAOTUR010000230.1:0-2394 GCA_034436915.1 Anaerolineae bacterium | reverse complement strand
CTGATAGCCATGATTGGCCTGTTGATTCAGGGCGTGTACCTGCGGCGGATACACCCCATCCAGAATGACACTGCGAATGTGCTGCGGGCGATCTCGCATGACCACCAGCGCCAACCGTGAGCCATACGACACGCCAAAGAGATTGACCTGATCCAGCTTGAGCGACTCGATGAGATCGCCCACATCCTGCGCCGCCTGAGCACTGGTATACATGCTCAGGTCAATATCTTCCTTCCGCAGGCGATCCCGACAATCCTGCGTCTCAATTGTATCGCCGCTCAGATATTCTTCACAGTTGAGCGTGGGGAAGGAATAGCCTGTGCCGCGCTGATCGAACAGGATGATATCGCGGGTCTCGCGCAGGCGGGCATTCAACCAGACATCATAATAGGCCAGGGAAGAGCCGCCCGGCCCGCCTTCCAGGTACAGCACCGGATCAGGCGCAGGCGTCTCCGAGCGCGATTTGATGATGACAACGCTCATCTCGATCACGGGGCTGCGCGGCTTCTGGCGATTCTCCAGCGCATACAGCGTGCCGCAGAGGATGGTTTTGCCCTCCTCCTCCGTGTACACGACTTTGAAGGGACACGGCGTAATCTCAAACGCAGGTACAGCGCGGGTGGCCGAAACCGCCCCCACCCCGATCATCAGCAGCACGGCCAACCCGATGAGTCCGAATCGTGACATTGAGATTTCCCTTTGTCGTCTGTTTGAAGGATGTGTTTGTGCTGCTGATCTGTTGCGCGGAGCAAGTGCCAACCCGGTGATCGTCCTCAATCAGGTGATCGCCGTGCACACTGATGGCAGCAGCATCCTGATCCCTGATTATCTCTACTCACAAAACGCTTGATGGATCGCTCTGGTCGCAGAGAGCTGCGATATCGATATTGTGCCGCTGACAGATCTCAAGAAGCTTTTGATCCTGCTCTGCTTCGGCTGCTTTTTGAATGGCCTCATCTACTCTATGAGTGGCCTCATTAACGCCAACCACCACTATCGCAAAACCAGCGATGTTACGCGATCTTTTTTCATCACTTATTTCATCTTTCAAGGCGAACCGAAGCGCATTGTTGGTCATATTTACAGCACAAAACGCCTGGATTCGATCCTTTTGTTGCAACATGACCTTAGGGTCATCAGGCCACATCTCATTAAGCCTTGTGCGTACCTTTGCAGAGGCCTCATAGAGCGTTTGATAATCGCAGGCCTCTTCAAGGATCTGGGCCAGGTCGACAAGGTTAGCGCGGCGCAGCCATCGCATGGCAGCGCCTTTGGCCTGTCCAAAAATGCACCAGTCATCAAACTCATGGCATACGTTCTCTGGCAAGAGGGCAAGACACTCCACAACACGTTTCATCATCAATTCCTCGGCCTATTACAGCAGCGTCAGAATTTCAGGCTCACCGTCAGTGATGAGGACAGTATGCTCACAGTGAGCACACAGCGAACCATCTTTGGTGACAACTGTCCATTTGTCATCCAATTCCATGAGATCGTTGCGGCCCGCAATCAGCATCGGCTCAATCGCGTAGGTCATGCCCGGCTGCAACGGCATATCGCTCCAATTGCCGCGCTTAAGCTGTTTGCTGCTCGGCCACCAGTTGGGAACCTGGGGCGGTTCATGCATCTTGCGGCCCACCCCATGCCCCGTATACTCACGCGCCACGCTGTAGCCGCCCTGCGCTGCCACGCGCTCGGTGGCCCGCGCCACATCGCTGATGTGATTGCCAGAGACAGACGCCGCAATCGCCGCGTGCAGCGCCTTCTCGCAGGTGCTGATCAGGCGCTGTACGGCAGGCGGAATCGCGCCCGCGCCCACCGTGAAGGCCGAATCACCGACGAAGCCCTGATACAGGCAGGCCGTGTCCAGGCTGATGATGTCGCCCTCTTTCAACAGACGGATCGCAGAGGGAATGCCATGCACGAGTTCGTTGTTGATGCTGGCCGTGATCGTGCCCGGAAATGGCGGATGCTGGCCGGGCGCATAATTCAAAAAGGTTGGCACAGCGCCATGATCACGGATGACGGTCTCGGCGATTTTATCGAGTTCCAGGGTGCTGATCCCAGGACGTACCGCCTCGCGCATGGCCTGGAGCGCCTGCGCCACAATACGGCCCGCCTGCCGCATGATCACAATATCTTCGGGAGTCTTTAAAACAGGTTGTGCCATGAGGCCTCACACTCGGTGACAATTAATGAAATCATTTAACCACAAAGCAAGAACGGACACAAAGGCGGATTATCGGGGCAGACGGTTCGTGTTGAGGGTTTTTATGCTTGTGAGGATCGTTAACGAGCATATGCATTTTGGGCGGACGAGGCGGGCCTCGTCCCTACCTCATCCGATGAGTCCTTGTAGGGACATGGCCTGCCATGTCCAGCAGGCCATGTCCA
>DAOTUR010000229.1:0-2228 GCA_034436915.1 Anaerolineae bacterium | reverse complement strand
GTTGGCTCCCAAGCCGCCTGTTTAATCGTTCACCGCAGAGTTCGGAACTGGTGAGGCATTCCGAAGTGCCTATCTATTCGTCTCTAACGGAGCCTTCTCAGGCCAAGTCTGGTAAGCACTAGGGCTAAAAGCCCCTCCCTTTAGGGATGGGGATGCTTACGATGGCTCTGCAATCACTATTTAATGTCCAGGAGATTTATTTCTCCTATTTCTCTACGGATTTGTCGACAGATGGGTTTTCGTAGGGGCGACCCATGGGTCGTCCCACAAGATAGCGAAAGAGGGCTTGCGAGGGCGACCCATGGGTCGCCCCTACACTCTCAAATGGCCATTCTCGTCTGAATGAACATCCAGTCGTTCTTACTCCAGCGCCAGCACCGCGAACACGGGCCGATGATCCGACCCTAGCGCTGGCCCGACTTCGCCCGTGACCGCCCGCAGTCCGGCGCTGTGCCAGACGTAATCAAAGCGGAACAGCAGCGGGAAAATATTGGGCAGCTCTTCCGATGCGCCTGCGGGCCATGTCGCGCCGTAATCGCCGCGTGTCTGGCGATAGGTGTCATCGAGCGCGGCATCCAGGCGGCCATAGGCGGGCGAAAACTCATTCAGGTTGAAATCGCCTGCAATCAGATACGGATTGGGTGTGCTGGCCGTCTGCGTGAGAAGGTCAGCAATCTGGGCGTTGCGCGTCGTCTCGTCATAGTGCAGCAGCAGCGGCGGATTGAAGCGCGGGAAGTAGACAAACGGCGCTTCCAGATGGACGTTATAGATCGTTACGGGCTTGCCCGCCACATCGAGCGTGGCCCAGGGCTGCTCTGAATTTTGCAGATTGAGCACGCCTGTTGTGCTGATCGGCCAGCGTGACAGAATGGCAGAATTTTCACGTGGAGTCCCCGCATGTTCTGTCTGATGAGGATAGGCGGCACGCAGGCGCGGCAGATCCGCCAGCCCATGCGCCATCTGCTGTAAGACGATCACATCGGGATGCTTGAGCAGCAGCCAGTTTTCGGCGTCGGCCAACTGCGTGTTGTGCTGGTAGACGTTGAACGTCACCAGCACCAGATCGCTCGGTGCGGACTCAGTGGGGCGGCCAATGGTGAGCGGCAGAAACCACAGCAGTCCGACGACGAGCAGTACCACCGACCAGCCCACCAGCGGGCGCACGCGGAAGATCAGCGCCCCAACCAGGATGAAGAGCATCGGCAGGAAACAATAGGGCATGAAATTGTGGGCCAGCGCGATCCACCACAGGCTGTCGCCGCTGAGGAGGCGCAGGATGGCATAGATCATCAGCACAAGGCAGTACAGCCCACTCAGGCCCAATAGGAGTTTACGCATTCAGTATCTCCGTCGTGAGCGAAGTCAGTCATGCGAGGTATTTTAGCAGAAGGCATGGCAAATGACTCCACCCCAACCGTCTCCGCCTGTGAGGGGTGAAGGCGGCTATTCTTGCCTGGGACGCAGCGCCTCAAGCTGGCGGGCAGGCACGCGAACGGCTACGACCTCGCCGCGCACGCATTCCGTCTCGCCCGCGTAGACGCTGCTGCTGATGATGGCCTTGCGCGGCGTCAGCTCTTTGACGCGGGCGCGAATCACCAATTCTACACCGAGCGGCGTGGGCTTGAGATAGGTCACGTTGAGCTGACCCGTGACACAGGTGATTTCCGGTGCGGCCCCATACGGTTGTCCTTCGGCATCGTACATGGCGGCGATGGCCGTGCCGATGCTGTTGCAATCGATCAGGCTGGCGAGGATGCCGCCGTAGACCACGCCCGGAAACGCCGTGTGATGGGCCTGCGGCGTAAAGCGGCCCACACCCTCTGTCCCATCCCAATGTGTCTGGAAATGCAGACCATCGGCATTGTGCTTGCCACAGCCGTAACACACGGCTGTTTCGTCATTGTAATGCTGTTGAATCACCACATCTGTCACGTTGAACACCAATCCTGGTGGAATTTATTGGTGCATGATATCAGACAGGCATTAGGGGAACCATCGTATTCTTGGGGGGTGTTCGGTGCAGATCAAGTTGCAATGAACAAAAGCTCATTCGATTTTTGATGCGACAGCGCATAGGTCTTCGCTTGCTGCATCTCGTAGACGTGCGTTTTGTACGTCAAAAGCAAGGCTCTCAATGCCTCCTTGCTCGGTATGCCATCGTCTCGATAGGAGATGACGAGAATGCTGTGGCGATGGCGCTGAATCAACGCCTCAAACGCCTCGTAAAT